>NZ_QGGI01000006.1 GCF_003148465.1 Oceanotoga teriensis | reverse complement strand
ACAATTTAATTATAACCTATGGAGGTAAATATCCCTTTTAACATCGTTTAAAATTACTTTAAATAAACGTTTTTAGAATTTAGAAAGATACTATACAAAAATTATTTTGGAGGTGCAAAATGATTTAAATACAATTCTTGTTATTGTTAGAGAATTGTACGTGATTTTATAGTTAAATATTATGAAGAATTTAAATACAATTCTTGTTATTGTTAGAGATGGGAGGATTTAGTTCAAGAGGTCCTATGTTTATAATTTAAATACAATTCTTGTTATTGTTAGAGGAAAAAAGAATATTTCAAATCAAAAGAGGAAAATATATTTAAATACAATTCTTGTTATTGTTAGAGTTGGGTCAGTCTAAAGACATCATTAGAATGAAATTATAATTTAAATACAATTCTTGTTATTGTTAGAGTTGGGTCAGTCTAAAGACATCATTAGAATGAAATTATAATTTAAATACAATTCTTGTTATTGTTAGAGTTGGGTCAGTCTAAAGACATCATTAGAATGAAATTATAATTTAAATACAATTCTTGTTATTGTTAGAGTAGCTATATTATTGAAATATTCGGTTATACTTTCTTTATTTAAATACAATTCTTGTTATTGTTAGAGCTCTTTTTTTCAAATAAAAATATATATTTTGTCTTTATTTAAATACAATTCTTGTTATTGTTAGAGAGGAACATGGAAAATAAAACATGATGATCAAGAATTATTTAAATACAATTCTTGTTATTGTTAGAGAGTAGGTCTATATCAATAAGCGTTACCCTGTCTTAAATTTAAATACAATTCTTGTTATTGTTAGAGAAATCATGACTATAGAGTAGTTATGGAAGATATAGCATTTAAATACAATTCTTGTTATTGTTAGAGATATAGATAAATTTAAAAATTATTTAAATTGGAAATATTTAAATACAATTCTTGTTATTGTTAGAGAAAAAATCAAGAAGAAAATTTCAGAGACTCTGCTATATTTAAATACAATTCTTGTTATTGTTAGAGAGTCATGAATAAAGGATTCTAGAAATCATCAATATGCTAAAACACTTATTATCACTACATTTACTGATTTTAGTTCCAGCGATTTCATCTCAATTAAAATTTCTTCCTTTTTTCTTTCTTAATTACCATTATATAATATTTCTATCAATTTTTCAACTTCCATCACCTGGAAATTTTTTATTATAAAAAACCAAAAAGAAGATTTAAATCTTCTTTTTAGTCAAATGAAAAAAATCCATATCCAACAGATGTTTTAGCACCTATTCCATTGAATTCTAATGCTTCTTTTATTTCATTTTTGATAAATTCTTCATATGTTTTTTTATCTAATTCTTCTTTATTATTTTTTATACCTGTGTTTTCATCAATTTTAATTTTTAATTCTTTATATTCATTTCTAACTCCTATATTTATTTTAAAATTCCCACCTTTTACAACTAAAAATTTTATTATTTTTGGATCTTCATCATCTCTTGGAAAATCATTTTCATTTTTAAAATATTTAGTATGATGAGGAACCATAATATCAGATTTTATTTCTATATTTTTATTTGGGAAACTATCTATAAAAATTAAATTTCCTTTATTTTTTTCTCCACCAAATAAATCATTAAAAAATTTATCTTTAATTATATTTTTCTCTATTTCTTTTGAATCCTTGGTATCAGAATTAATATAATATTTTTTTATTATATGATTTCTTAATACTCCTTTTAGTGCTGAACCCGGAATATAAGGTACACCGTAAATATTATGCAATGTAATATTTGTTTCGTATACTGAATGTTCTCCTAATCCAATAATCATTTTATCTTCTAATTTAGGATTTAAGTCTAAAAAATAATATTCATTTTTATAATTTTCTTTTATAAAATTAATATTTTCGTCTATATTCTCTAATTGTGTTTTTGTTTCTTCAATTTCAATATCATTTTTTACATCTATTTCTAAATTCAATTTATACTGAGGAAATTTATTAATCTGTAAATTTAAATTAGAAATAGTTTTTATTTCTTTATCTTCTAAAAAACAATAATTATTAATTATTTTGTTATCTTTAATAATTTGAAAAGTATTTTCTTTTAATTCTTTTAATTTTTTATTTTTTTTAATTATTGGGTTTCTATTATAAAATTCTATTTTATAATCCTTAGTTTTTTTATTAAAAATAATTTTTTTTATTTTTTTTATTTCCATATTAATCTTCCTTTTCTATCATTGCATCTGCAAATCTTTTTACCCATCCAAACAAAATCATCATTTCTTTTGTAATCAATCTATACTCATAATTATCAGTTATATTATTTATTTTATTTATATATTTTTCAAAATCACAACCATTTTCATCTAATTTTAAAAATATTTCTATTTTTTTATTTTTTTTACTCCAGTCAATTATATTTTTTATAACTATTTCATGCTGCTCATTAGATTTAGATTTTGAAAGTAAAAAAGCTAATGTATTTATGAAACCATTTTTTTGTATTAGTGTAGGCATTTTTTTTACCAATGTTTTATATTCTTTTTGTACTTTAATTTCTTTTTCATCTACACATTTTTTTACACAATCTAAAGAAAATTTAGAAACTTCTAAATTCGTATTATTTAAATTTCCCATAATAACACCTCTTATTTTTTAATTATTATATTCTTTTTACAATACCTTTTCCAATGGTGGAATTACCTCCTATTTGAAACACATTACCCATTTCCTCTTTCAAATATTTCAGTATTGTTTCAAAATTTTTTAAAGAATTTATAACCCCTTTCTTCAAATCGTTGTCATCTTTCTTCAAATAGTTGTCATCTTTCTTCGAATCGTTGTCATCACTAGAAGAATGAATTATGTTATTTTCAAAAACTTTAAAGTATAGTATTGTTTCTGAAGGCAAATATTCTTCTGTAAAAAGTCCTGTTTTTGCTGAAACTCCTGTAAAAGAATCTATTTTATTTCTTGTTATAACTTCTGTATACATATTAACTAAATCAATAAAATCTGTATCATTTAATATCACTATTTTGTTTTCTTCTATACCTTTAATTTTACTTTTTAATAATTTTGATATTTCTTTTCCTTCTGATTCTCCATTAAATATTTCAGATTTATTAAAAACATACTCTTCTAAGTATATTTTTTTATTTTTATCTTTATCTTCAAATAAAGATACATATTCTCCTTCTTTTATTTCTTTTATTTCTTCTTTTATTTCATCCAAATCATTTACCCATCTATTCAATAAATACGGACAAGTTATTAATTTAAATATATCTTTATCAGATTTTACTGGAAAAAATAATAATACAGCATCTGTAAATCCCAAAAAACTTGCTCTATCTTCACCTTTTTCAGATCCAAATACTAGTTCATATTTTATTTTAGTTTCTTCATTAGTATTCTCTTCATATATTTTTTCTAATTTATAAACTTTATTTTTTATACACCCTTTCAAAGTTGATGCCTCTATTTTTGGTATGTCAGAATGTTGCTCTCTTTGAATCGGCATATCTACATATCCTAATGTTTCTCCAGAACCTGCATGTATAGGAGTTAATGCTTTTATATAAAAAAATTCACTTTTCATTTTATACCTCCAATTATTTTTTTATAATTTCCACTATTCCTTTTCCAAAATTATAATTACTTCCTATTTGAATTTTCAAAGGAATTTCTTCAAAAAATTTTTCATAAAGATCATTTTCACCAAATTCATTTTTCAAAATTAAAGTATAAAAAACTGTTTCTATTGGCACATACTCTTCTGTATATAAAGAACCACTCTTTTTATCTACAACGCCTGTAATTTCATTTACTCTATTTCTATGAACTATATTTTTGTTTAAAAATATTAATTCATTAAAATCATTATCAGAAAGTAATATAATATCCTTTTCTTTAATAAAATTAAATTTTTCTAATGCTTTATTTTTATTATTATCAATACTTATTTTTTTAAATATAAAATTGTCTAAATAAATATAATCATCTTTTAAATCAGAAAATTGATTATTATTTTTTATAATACCACACTTGTTTTCTGGTACGTCAAATATTTTAGATCCTTCTATTTCTTCTATAATTTTATTATCTTCAATAAATCTATTTAATAAGTAAGAACAAGTAACATAGGTATACATACCTTTAATTGTTTTTATAGGATAAAATAAAAGTCTAGCATCAGTAATTCCAAATACCGATACTGTTTCATTATTTGCTTTTCCAAAATAATTATTTGCATCATTATTTTCATAGTATTTTCTTAAGTTACCTTTTAAAGTTGTTGCTTCTATCTTTGGATATCCTCCATACTTTTCTCTTTGAATGGGCATATCAATATTCCCTATTGTTCTACCAATTCCTGCGTGTAAAGGAGATTTTGTTTTTATAAATAACTGTTTTGATGTACTAAACATTTTTCTCCTCCTATTTTTTTAATATTTTTTCTAAATAACACTTTATTCCTTCAATTGAACATGTATCTAAATTTGCTTTTTTTGCTGAATTATAAGCTGATTTAATATTTTTATAAATATCTTTTTGACGTTTTTTAAGATCAAAAACAGGATGAATTAAAACAGGTGTTCCATAAACTCCTGAAATTGCATAAGTAGAATAATTATTACTCTTAGCATTATCTCCAACCATTCCTCCTGATTTACATTCAAAATTAATCAATTTCCCTTTTTTTGTTAATAGTAATATATCAAATTGATCTATATTTTCTTTATTAACATAAGAACTATGATCAAATCTTATATCAGCTATTTCATTTTGAAATTCTCTAGAAATTATATCTATCATTCTATAAAAAGTCATGTTTTCTAAAATATATCCAAAAACTTTTCCTCTTTTATGTCCACCCAAACTTTTTTCTAATATATTTTTTTCATTTTCTGTTAAGTTTAATATATTTTTACTTTCCATTTTTCCTATTATTTGATCAAAAATATTGCCATCTAAACTTTTTTTATTAGCATACTTTCTTAATATACTTTCAGCATTTACATTTAGCTTTTTATTATTATTTAAATTTCTTAGCGTTTTTTTTATATTTTTATCCAATTTTGATGGATCGCTATCTAAAAAATTATTTAAAATTTCTTTAATTTTTTTAATTTCTTTTTCATTTTCTTTTTCATTTTCTTTTTCATTTGCGTATAATTCTTTATACAAATTATATTCATTTTTATATCCATTTGATTTTATTAATAATTCTTGAAATTCATCTAATTTTTCTTTTAAGTCATAAAATTTATGGTACATTTTATTATATACTTGAAATTCATTTAATTTTTCTTGAAACTCTTCTTTTAATTTTCTATGTTTATTTTCATCTTCATTTTTTAACTTAATTTCATAATTTCCATCAATACTCTCAATATTTTTCAAAAATTTGTATGATTCATCAACTTTATAACGATCATCTTTAGATGAATCAAATCCCATTAATTTTAATGCTATTTCTATATTCATTACTTCATTATTTTTATCTAATTTTATATTTTTATTTGAAACTTTATTTGTATTTTTCCCATAATAATAATAATATTTTTCTGTATCTCCATCAAAGTAAATAATTACATCATCATCTCTTTCATTCAAAACATATTGAGTAATAGCCATAACAAAATGTCTTTGCCCACCTGTTATATTCCATAATATTTTTTTTTCTTTCTTTATACTTTTCTTTAATTTACTTATAATTGATTTATGATTTTTTATTTTGTTATTATTAAATTCAATTTCTCTAATATTATAAGATTTATCCGTATTTAAAACTGTTTTTAAATTATTATTCCATTCAAAATAATTAAACTTATTGTTATAAGTAAAATTATTTTTAAAATTAGGATCATAATTTTCAATTTTTTCTATTTTTCCTCCAATAATAATTATATTTTTTTCATTTTTAAATAAATGTTCATGTTCTTTTATCGTTAAATAATTTACCATTTGATTTAAAGTTGAACATACAACTATAGCATCAAATTCATTTTCGATGTCCTTTTTATTTTCTTCGTTCATTTTAATCCTCCATTTCTTTTAATTCTTCTTTAGATAAAAAAATAACTTTATACCTTGAATATCCTATAATTTGATCCTCTTTTTCAAAATATTCACTGTTTATAATTTCTTCTATCTCAGAAATAGTTTTATTTTTAAATTTTTTATTTTTTAAAATATATACAGATCCTTCTGGTATATAATTTTTCATAGGCTTTGGTTTTTTTTCTTTCATATCATATCCACCAATTAAATAAGGCTTTGAATTAGTATATGCTTTAATATCTTTTTTTATATCTTCTTTATTTTTAAATATGCTTGGAGAAATAAATACAATTTTTATATAATTTGACTTATTAGTTTCAGAATAAACTTCTTCAGTTAAATCAATATAATTTGACTTATCTTCCATAAAATATTTACAAATCTTGTTTTCTCCACCCAATTTTAAATATCCTTGATTTAAATCAAAATTTTCTTCCCAATCATTTCTTATCTCATATTCAACTAAATAACTCCATATATTTCCTTTTAATTCATTTAAATCTATTCTATACAACATTTTTTCTTTTGCTGTTTTTGTATCCCTATCTACTTCTATACCTACTTTATAACTGCTATTATTTATGTTGTTTTGGCTATATATATCTATACTATCTTGATAAAATGCATAAGAATAATTTAAATCACTAACTGAAATAAACATATTTTCAATCTTTTTAGTTTCTATGTTTTCTGGTTTAAAAAATAATTTTTTTAAACTTTCATCTACTGATGTTTTAAACTTTGATTTTTTTATATTTGCATAATGAATTTTATTTAATTTATCCAAATACAAATCAAGAGGTGCTGGGATTAAAATTTCTTTATCATTTTCATCGTATAAATAAATAGCCTTTATTTCTAAAAATTTTCTTGGATCTGAATCTTGATTTTTATTGTCTATATATTCAATTTTCCTATTTTGACTTTTAGAAAGCATCAAAGTACATATTGCACCATAAAAAACACTTGGATAAGGTACAAGTTTTGTACCGCTCCAACTATTTTCACCTTTATTTAATACTTTACCAGAGCCAAAAAACAATGTATCTTGTGGTTTTATCCTTAATATTTTAGTACTCATTTCAAACACTTCCTCATTAATTGAGAATATTTTCTCACTATATGAAATAAATTAAAATAATTTTCAAAATCAATAAAATCACCTAATTTTGCATTTAATTCTAAATATTTAAGTAATTTTTTATGTACATTTTCAAATTCATTATCTTTGTTTTTATAAGCTCTTTTCATTAATCTTCTTTGCTCTAACATAAAAATATCTATTAAATTATTTTCTTCAATATCGTCCATATTAATAAATTGATTTTCTAATTCAAAATGAAAATAGCTTGAACTTTCTGAAAAATATTTTTGTAAATCTCTCAATACAAATTCAATAGCATTTTCGTTATGAAGTTTATTTTTAAAATAAATACTTCTACTATCATATCCCTCGTTCATAATAGAAATAACAGTGCTATCTTTTTCTAATTCTCTATCAATTCTTTTTTTAGAAAATCTTTCTTTAGTTTTTTCAAGCTCTGTTTTAGATACTCTTACAATTTCTTTTAAAGGAGTTTTATAATGAGTTATAAATATTCCTTTTGAATAAGTTAATTTAGAATACTCACCTTTAAAAATTTCTTTAAATATTTTAAATATTTCATTATCAAACTCATAAATTAAACTTACAGGTAAAACTGCTAGTAAATCATCACCTCCTGCATATATCAAAAAATCTAATTTATTTTTATTTTTAAAAAATTCTTTTATTTTATTAAAAAATTTATTAATTTTAAGTGATAAATTTTGTTGATACTTTTTAAAATTTTTATTTTCAGTACTTGTAAAGTACTTTCCACTCATCCATTTCCCTAAATTATCTATATCCAATCTATAAATACAATAATAATTTGGCAAATCAATATTATCTTTAGAGTCTAAAATACCTTCATAAAGATCTTTATTATTATTATTATTATTATATTGATTTAAAATTTTTTTTAATTTTTCATTCTCTTCAAGACAACTCAAGGCTATTTTTGCTGTTGATAAATTTTTATTATTAGTTGATAAATTTTTATTATTATATATTCTTTTAAAATAACAAGAAATACATAAAGTTTCATTTTCTTTTAAATTTTTACCTATAAAACAGTTTATTTTATTATTATTATTATTTTTTTTAAAATATACATTTTTTTCTCCGCATATACTACATTTTTTACCTGTTTCTTCTAAAGTACTATATTTTTTTGAGTTTTTTACAGCATCAAAATGTGTATAAAGTTCATTATAAAATTTTTTATAATTTTCATCATCATATTCTGTTTCAACCCAATAAAAATTAAAAGTTGATTTGATTTGATTTTTAATAATTTCATTGCTAATTTTTTTATTATCTGGCTCTAACTCTTTTTCTACTTTTTCAATATAAAATTCTTTTAATTCTTCTTCTAGTTTCTTTCCAAGATATTCAGAATTTTTATATTTAATAATAAAATAATTTGGTATATTATTATCATTCTTCAAAAGATTTAAATTATCAACTTCAAGATTTGGTAAGATAAGTTCCCCTTCAAAGCATTTAAAAAATTCTATTCCTTTTAACATTATTTCTTTTATAATATCACTACTATTTTTTAAATCTTTTAAATTTCTTGAGTTAATAATATATTCTTGAACAGAACCTATAGAAAACAAAATTATTTTTTCATTCATATAATCACCCATCTTTTTCAGTATTTAATATTTCAAAAACTTTTTCACTTTTATAAAAATCTAAATTTTTTAACTCATCCATAAAATGTTCATAATATTTATCAAATTCTTTAATATTATATTTGGATAAATAATCACAATTTAATTCTTTTATAATAATATATTTTTTATACTCACTCTCCCAAAAAGTTATATATATAGGAGAAGAAAGTCTTCCATTTATTTTACCTTTTGAAATTGCATTATGAGTTAATGCTGATAATTCTAAAATAACTTTTGAATATTCATCTTCTAATTCTATTATTTGTAATTTTTTTATCATATTAGAATCTTTAAAATATTCAAGTTTTTTAAAATTTTTTAAATCTTCAAAATTATTTTCAGAAATTTTTTCGTTTAAATCTTTTTCTTTTACTTTGAAACATCCAAATCCTTTTCTTACTCTTCTTCCTAACCCTCCTAAAATTGAAGAATATACTAATAATTTTTTATAAAAATCTTCGCTCTTTTTATCTTTAACAATAAAATCTACTTTTACAGAAATTTTTTTATCAAATAATTTTTCATATAGTTTATAAATCTTATCTTCTTTTAATAAATTATAAATATTTTTAGCATCAATATTTTCTTGATTTAATATTTTATGTGGAGTTAGAATTTTAAAAAGAGGTAAATCTAATTTATTAAAATTTATTTTTTTTGGATCACTTACTTTAATACTAAAAGGACTTTTTTTATTTAAATCTCCAAAAAGTTCTGCTTCTTTTTCCTTCATTTCTTTTAAATTTTTAAAATCATAAAATTCTCTAAATGTGTTTCTCATTAATGATTTTAATTCAGTGACTCTAAACTCCGGTTTATATTTATCGCTTCCATATGAAAACATAGGAGTTATAGTCTCTAATTCAACAGTAAACTTATTCATGATAAAATTTCACCTCTTTTATTTTTGTTTCATTAATATTTGTTTACTTTATATTTTTAATTATATCATTTATAATAATTATTTTAAAATTATATGTTATTTTTTTATCAATAATTTTTATGTAATTTTTTATAAAAAAAACTTCCAAATAAATTTGGAAGTTTTTATTTTATTTAAATACAATTCTTGTTATTGTTAGAGAATTAAAAAATATGGGCAAGTTCAATTGTCCGAGAAATTTAAATACAATTCTTGTTATTGTTAGAGAAAAACAAAAGGATCCGTCACCATAACCGAACATTTATTTAAATACAATTCTTGTTATTTTTAGAGTTATATATAATATTATTATTAATGGTTCAGGTTTTTCATTTAAATACAATTCTTGTTATTGTTAGAGGGTTTTATAGAAAGCTTAAGAAACCTTTCGCAAGAAATTTAAATACAATTCTTGTTATTGTTAGAGTTTTTTACTATTAGGTAATTCTATACTTGTTAAAAGATTTAAATACAATTCTTGTTATTGTTAGAGCAACAGTAATCATATAGATTACTTTAAGCAAACAGTATTTAAATACAATTCTTGTTATTGTTAGAGATGGCAAGATAAAAAAGGTAATAATAGATATTCAAAATTTAAATACAATTCTTGTTATTGTTAGAGTGGATAAAATGGGAGAAAAAAGAATATTTCAAATCAATTTAAATACAATTCTTGTTATTGTTAGAGATTTTTATTTTTAACTATAACAGTAGCAACTGTTAAATTTAAATACAATTCTTGTTATTGTTAGAGATATAAATTGAATAATTGGAAACCTAATATATTCAAATTTAAATACAATTCTTGTTATTGTTAGAGTGATTTAATGGGAACTGAAAAAGAAAATAACAAAATATTTAAATACAATTCTTGTTATTGTTAGAGATGTTTAAAGTGGGCAGAAGTTTGGTGGGAATTTCTGTATTTAAATACAATTCTTGTTATTGTTAGAGAAAGAGGTCCGCGAACAGGTTCTCGAAGAATATTTCATTTAAATACAATTCTTGTTATTGTTAGAGACGATTCTGAAGATATAGAAAATGAAGAAATTATAAAATTTAAATACAATTCTTGTTATTGTTAGAGAGTCATGAATTAAGGATTCCAGAAATCATCAATATGCTAAAACACTTATTATCACTACATTTACTGATTTTAGTTCCAGCGATTTCATCTCAATTAAAATTTCTTCCTTTTTTCTTTCCTAATTATTATTATATACTATTTCTACCAGTTTTTCAACTTCAATCACTTGGAAAAAAGAAGCGATTTTTATCAAATCACTTATTTTTTATATATCATTTATTTCTTTTTGTGACATATATTCTTCTCTAAGTTGATATAATGTTTTTCCTGTTTCTTTATGAACTGCAAAAATATAAGTATTAATAGTAGACCAATCAAATATTTTTTTTAACCAAGCTTGCATAGATTTTTCTTTTTCATCTACCATTACATTACCATTAGAAAGAAGAGTTGCTTCATTTCCTCTATCTTTAGCTATTATTACATCTCCTTCTTTAACAATTCCCCATTCAAGCATAGAATCAATCTTAGGTAATGATCTACGTGTAATTTTTTTGTCATTTTCCATTGATAAAGATTTTATTTTATTTCCCATTAAATTCACATAGTAATCATTATAATTTATAATAGGTAATAATTTTTCAACATTCAAATAAATACTTTCATTTATTTTATATGGTATTAATTTATAACAGCTTATATCAACATTATTACTATTAAGCCAAGCAACGGCAGAAAGAGTTTGTTCATCAAAATCCGATGCAACAAGAATTATTCTTTGTTTTTTATTAAAATTTTTCTCTGCATCATTTTCTTTAAGAAATTCATTTAATTTTCTAACTCCTAATTCATAAGACGTTAATTCTCCAATTTCAAATTCAGTTTTATATTTTTCAATATATGAAGAATATACTTTTTTGACTAAATCGTCTGAATTATTAATAGTTGCATAACTAGCAGCGTATCTTATCGCTTGAAATTCAAAAGCTTCTTTACGATTTTCAATATCTTTACGATCTCTTTTTATTTCAATAAGAACTATATTCCCATTATTGTCGACTGCCGTCGAATCGCTTCTTCCATTTTTTTCATTTCTAACCTGTCTTCCTACAATAAGCATAGATTCTTCTTCTTCACAAACCATATCTATACTATTTCTTAAAATTTCTTCTATATCGTTTTCAGTCATATTCAGATCTGAAAAAGTTACTGGTTCAATTCTATCTGCTTGTTTTCTATTAATATTATACAAAAAATATTCCTCCCAAAAGATTATTTTTTTATATTTTCAATAATGTATTCATACAATTTTTTCTTCCTCTATTTTAAATACTGAATAGCTAAGCCTATTAATGATAAACAACGATTAAAAAAATAATCATAATGTTTAATATCAGTTATATCTATTTTATTAAGTAAGTCTTCAATAATTTACTTTCTTAATAATAATTCATTAATTTATTTTTTTATTCATCATATCAAAATGATTTTTATGACCTGTTTTTTCAAAAATCATTTTAAAAACATTATAGTATTTTTCAATACTATCAAATTCACTATAAATATGCATATCATCATTTAAAAAATGTGATCCATCATTTATCCATGATAATAAAGATTTACATATTAATTTTTCTTCATATTCAAATTCTTCAATGCATTTTTTATAATCTGTACCTCCAATAATATTAAAATAGTATTCTAAAATTCTTCTAAATGTATTAAAAACAGTAACTTTATTAATTTTTTTTATATCCCTTATTTCAGTCCAAAGCATTTCATACGTTGTTTGTATCGGATTTTTATTGTATGGTTCAATTGAAGATAATTCATTAATTTTTTTTATAATCCAAAATTTCTCATCTTTTAAATAATGTTTTTTAATATTAAAAGTTACCTCTTTATGAAAATAAACATTATGAGTCATTAAAAAAATTTGTTTTATCCCATTTTTACAATTATTTTTACAGTCATCTATAATATCTCTAACTAAATTAGAAATAATAAAAAGAATATTACTATCTAAACTTGAAACAGGATCGTCTATAACAACAATTTTATCTTTTATCATTCCTGTTGGATTAAGACTTCCTTTAATCATTTTATAAAAATATAAAAATGTAATGAAATTATATTCACCCTCACTAAGGGTTTCTTCAACACAATAACCATCAGGTCTAACAATTTTATAAAAACCTTTTTCAGATGCCTTTTCAATTTTAAAACTATTAAATCCAAAATTTTTAAGTATTTTATTGATTTCATTTTTTGTGTATTCAATGCTAGTAATTTCAGATTCCATTAATTCAATTTCTTTTTCTATTTTTATTATTTTATTATCTTTTATTTCTATATTTTTATTAAGGTTTTCAAGACCTTTATTTAATCCTTTTATTTTTTTATTATATCTTTCTATATTACCTTTATACTCTTCAACAATATATCTCCATATTTTATATTTTAAATTCTTTTTTTCAACTTTAATATTCTCTATTATTTTATTATTAGTTTCTATTTTAGAATTAAATTCATCTATTTCTAAATTTATATCTTTTATAATAGTAGAAATATAATCTAATTTTTTTATATTACTTGGATTTTTGAGTTTTTCATCAATTATCATTAAATTTCTTTTAGCTTTTTCTTTTAAAATTTGAATTTTTTCTTCTAAAATAGATAAATCAATAATTTTTATATCTTTTTTTCTCAATATCTCTATTTTATTAAATAAACCTTCAATACTTTCTTCATAATAATTCCTTAATTTTTTTATTTTTTCATACTCTTCTTTATATGACTCATCAAAAAAATCTTCTATATCTTTTTTTATTTCAAAATTTATTGTTTGTTGACAAAAAGGACATTTATTTTTACTTTGTTCTAAATATTTTCTACCACTGTTTACCCAATCACTATTTTTTAATTGTTTTATTAAATTTCCTATTTGAGCATTATCTTTCCCAATAATAGGCTTAGATAAAATATCTAATTCTTCTAATTTTATAATTTTTTCAAAATTAAGCTTTTCTAATCGTTCATATTTTTCAGGTTCTTTATCAAAAACAATTTCTTTCTTTTTAATAATTTCATTGTATTTAATTAACTCATATTTATTTTCTTCCGATTCTTTTAGACATTTATCAAAAAAAGCTTTTTTAGACCATATATAACCTTCAAAAGCTTCCCTAAAGTCTACTTCGTATTTTTTCTTTATTTCCCAAATTTCATTTATAAATTTTCCCATTTCTTTTTCTCGTTCTTTTTCTTTAATTTCTTTATTATCATTATCCTTTTCTCTTTTATCTTTTAAATCGATAATTTGATTATTTTTTTCATCTATTTCTTCTTTAATTTCTTTATTATCTTTTCCTAAAGTAAATATTCCTTTAATAGAATCACTCTGTGAAAAATGTTTTTTAACAAAATCTTTATTATAAACAATACTATTAATTCTATCTTCTTCATAACAGATATCACATTCAGAATATTTTTTATCTTCTGCTATAACTTTTGATATAGTTGTTTTCCCTGTACCATTCCCACCATAAATATAATTTATTTTTGATGGTGAAAACTCTATTTCTTCATATGTCGCTACTTGATCTAAAAAAATTTTATTAATCATTTTTATCCTCATTCCCCTTTTGATAGGATAATCCGTTAATTAATCACCCCAACTTGATTAATTAATAAAAAAACAGTCCTTTTTCAAGGACTGTAAATCAATTTTTTATTCATTTTTATATTTTTTTTATTCATTTAATACATCTCCAAAAAGTCATATTAATATTATAACTCTTTTGAAATATAAATTTATAACTCAAATTTTATTAATTATATTTATATATATACATTTATTAGTTAATATTTATACTTTTCTTTATTTTTCACCAATGTTTTAACCAATCGAAATCCTACATCACTCACAGTAGCAGTGGGAAGGTTATTATATCTGTTAAAAATACGAACGTTATGAGAATTTACAAACCAACTTCCACCACGTACAACACGATACTTTCTTGAACTATGTTGCAATGGATCTATCTGATTTGATTTGTTGTAATCTGTATACCACCATAACACCATTCCCAAACGTTTCCACTCATATCATATAATCCTAACTCATTGGGTAATTTTCCCCCTATTTCATGAATTTGAATTTCTGAATTTTTACTGTACCAAGCAACTTCTTTTGCTAAATTACTTTATGTCAAAGTTACTTTGTGGGCCGATTTTTCATAATAGTCTTTATTATCATTTACCATAATGAATGAACCTTTTTCTAATAAAATATTATTATCTTCATTAACTTTATTTTTATTTATCAATAAGCTTCTTTAAGGATATTTAATATTTCTTCTTTTGTTAATTCTTTATATCCCCCATTTAGTACTATTGTAGATTCAGCTATTAATGGTAACATTTCTTGTGTAGCTCCTAAATCTTTTAAAGAAGTTATGATTCCACATTCTTTAGTAAATCTTTCTAATTCATCTATACCTGCTAAAGCTATTTCTTCTTTTGTTTTATCTTTTTCTTCAATTCCCCATACTACTTTTGCAAAACGAACAAATTTATCTAAACCATATTTATAAATATATCTATAATAAGGTAATGAAATAGCAGCAAGTCCCATTCCATGCGCACAATCTGTATAAGCACCAAGTTGATGTTCTATCATATGAACTTCCCAGTCTTGAGCTTTACTTAGTCCTACAATTGGATTCATAGCAAGCGAAGCACTCCACATAAGATTACTTCTAGCTTCATAATCTTCTTGATTTTCAACAGCTTTTCTTGCATTAACTATTACTGAACGTAATATACCCTCAATTATATAATTTGATACACTGTCATCATTTCCTGCAAAGTATGCTTCCATTAAATGTGACATCATATCAAAAATTCCACTTACCATTTGATATTTTGATACAGAATAAGTATATTCAGGATTTAATATAGAAAATTTAGGGTTTACATTAAATGGATATACTCTTCCTATTTTTAATTTCATTTGTTCATTAGTAATTACTGAACCACCATTCATTTCAGATCCTGTTCCAACCATGGTAAGTACAGATCCAACTGGAACTATTTTATTATTAACAGGTTCAAATTGTAACCAGTATTTTGTCCAAGCATCTCCTTCACAATAAGCTGATACAGATATAGCCTTAGCACAATCTATAACAGAACCACCTCCTACTGCGAGTATTAAGTCTACTTTGTTTTCAACTACTAATTTAGATCCTTCTTGTACTTTTTCATATGTTGGATTTGGCATAATTCCAGAAAGTTCATAAACATTTTTATTAAGTTTTTTACAAATAGTAATAATTTGATCATATAATCCTATTTTTTTTATTGAATTTCTACCGTAAGCTAAAAGTATATTATCTCCATATTTTGATAACTCTATTTCTAAATTATTCATCGCATTTTTTCCAAAATGTATAGTTGTTGGATTTTCATATGTAAAATCAAAATTCATAAAATTACCTCCTATTTTTTATAATTCAATTTTTGATATTCTTCATCTGTTACTGGTTCACACCATTCATTACTTGAATTTTCTGCTGGTAAAGCTAATGATAAATGAGCAAATCCTTCATCAATTACTGCACCATGCCAATGTTTTACTTCTGGTGGAATATAAACTATTTCACCGCTTTTTAAAAGTCTAGCTTCTTTTCCTTGTTCTTGATACCAACCTTTTCCACCAGTACATATTAATATTTAACCAGCACCATGATGAATATGCCAATTATTACGACAACCAGGTTCGAATGTAATATTAAAAATATATACTTCTTTATCATTTAAAAAACTTAAATAACTTTTACCTATAAAATATTCAGCAAATTTTTTATTTTCTTCTCCTAAAGGAAAATCTGATATCATTTCTAATTCTTTTCTATTCATTTATTTTTCTCTCCTTTTACATTATTTATAAACTTCTTTTGCTAAAGAAAATCCAGCCCAAGCATTTGGCCACCCTACATAAAAAGCTAAATGAGTTAATATTTCAACCATTTCTTCTTTGCTTACTCCATTATTTTTAGCATTCATAATATGATATTTTAATGAATTGTCAAATATTCCTTTTGTTATTAATGCTGTAACAGTAATAATACTACGTTCTTTTAAAGATAATTCTTCCTCGCGTGACCAAATTTCTCCAAATAAAACATCATCGTTTAATTGTGCAAATTTTGGTGCAAATTCTCCTAAAGCATCTCTGCCAGCTGTTTGTTTTTTCATTTCAATTCTCCTTCCTTAATAATTAAAGTAATTGACTTTTACAATAATTAATGATAAACTAAATAATACAAGTTCATTTAAAGTATACAACTTAAAGTCAACTTTAAGTCAAGTGATTTTTTGTAAATTTTTTATTTGGAGGCAAAATATGATTTATACAGTAGGCGAAATTGCAAAACAAATGGGAGTTTCAGCTTCTACGTTAAGATATTATGACAAAGAAGGTTTATTACCTTTTGTAGAACGTTCAAAAGGTGGTATTAGAATGTTTAAAGATGAAGATTTACCTTGGTTAAATATTATAGAGTGTTTGAAAAAAACTGGTATGTCTATTAAAGATATTAAGGTTTTTATAGATTATTCTATGGAAGGTGATTCTAAAATTGATGAAAGATTAGATATTATAAGTTCACAGCGTAATATTGTAGATAATAAAATAAAAGAATTTCAAGATATGCTAGATATGTTGAATTATAAGACTTGGTTTTATGAAACATCTAAAAAAGCAGGAACATGTGCTATACATAAGGATGATACAGATAATTTAGATAATATACCAAAAAAATTTCATAAATTCATTGTAAAAAAATAAAACTCTTTGATAAAAAATCAAAGTGTTTTATTTTTTTATTTAATTCAAATTCTATATATGGGCCATATTTTATTTCATTGTTTTGATGTATTATATATTCACAATGACATGAATCTGTTAGTGAATAATATTTTTGTTCATATTGAGGATAATAAGAATATTTTACTATTTCTTTTATTATATCCAATATAATGAAATCATCATAATTTATTATAGTTTTATAGGCTGATATTATAAAATAATCTTTAAATTTTTTATAATCTATATCTAATTCACCTATTAACAGTATTTGTAATTTATTGGTTTTTTTATATATTTCTTTTGAATAGTGTTTTAACCAATTATTGTCGTCTTCATTTTTATCCTAATACTTATAATATTCATTATTTTTATCATCTTTTTTATACTTATTATAATTAAATAAATGGATAATTAATTTCATATAAATATTTCATTATTTTATACATTATTTGACTTTTTCTTGATGCTTTTTTTCTTCCATATAATAATATTTTTGATAATTTATTTTCATCTATGTATTCTTTGATTTTATCTTTTATATTTTTATTTTTTACACATAAAAACATTTTAGTATAATCAAAGTTATATTCATTTTTTATATCATTTAATATTATAAAAAATTCTATATTTTTCTACTTTTTTTATAGAGATAGAATTCATTCAGATTCTGATATTACGGGTTTATGGAAAAGTTCTAAAATAGAGATGTTTGCAAAATCAGCGTATAAATGGAATCTTGGTTCAAGAAAGAAAGCTTTCAATCTATGTGAACAAGCCATTTATTCTATGCTTATTGGGAATATAAAAGATACAGAATATATTATAAGTGATATTAATCAACTGATTTCTTATGATAAATGGAAAAATTGCATTATAGATATTTTAATTGAGTATCCAAATTTAAATATTCTTATTAGAGATTGGATTGAACAGTTTAAGGGTATTCTAAAGAAGCGACTAGATATTTATCAACTTGTCCCTAAAAAGGATAAAAAAATTAATAATATTGTGAAAATAAAAAGTCGAGATAATAAATTTAAAGATTTTAAAAATAAATCTATAAAAATATTTTTTGAAAAGAAAAATTATACTACTTATACTCGTTCCTCAGTTCACGGTGTCAAAGGTGAAACTTATGAGGCACTATTGTTATATATACAAAGTCTAAAAAAACATTAACGCCTAGTTTTTTGAACAAAGGTTCCTTAGATTCAGAATTAATGAGAATAGCTTATGTAGGTATGACTAGACCACGCAGATTGTTAGCTGTTGCTTTACCTAAAGTGAAAAAAGAAACAAAATATCCTAGATTTCTCAAAGAATTGTGGGAATATGTGGAGCTGTAATTATATTTATCACTAAAAAAAACGAGCATTTTATTTGCTCGTTTTTTTACTTTAAAACTAAACTGAAAAATTATATACTTAAAAAATCATCCAAATCATTCTCATCAAAAACAAACTTTGAATTAACTCTTTTATATAGATACACTAATTTTCTAAAACCATCTTGATTTTTAAGATTGAAGTATTTAAATACAATTCTTGTTATTGTTAGAGAGAGTCATGAATAAAGGATTCCAGAAATCATCAATATGCTAAAACACTAATTATCACTACATTTACTGATTTTAGTTCCAAGGTTTAATTTATTAAATTTCTAAGATCTTTTTCCAATCTTGAATAAGAATAATATTTCTTACCCAATTTAAAATTATTGTTTGAAATTTCATTTATATTTTCTGAAAAAATAATTTTTAATATTTTTTCAGCGGCAGTTTCGTATTTTTCTTCGCTAACAGTATATAAGCTATCCTTTATATAAGCATTATTACCAAGACTTACTATATTAAAATTTATTTTTGATATATCTTTTTCATAAACAGGATATTCATATATTAATATAGGCTTCTTTGCAAAAACAGCTTCAAGAAATTGATTACCAAAACCTTCCAGCAAACTTGGATAGGTAATAAAATCAGATATAGCATAAAAATCCCATAAAGAAAATTTATTTTTTTCTCTTTTATCTGAACATATTTTAGAACAGAATTTGAGTTTAACTTTTTTTTGATTTGCATATTTTATTAATTTTTCAAAATATTCAGATTCTTCATTAAGTCCAGGTAAAATTAAATATATAGAACTTTTATCATTTATTATTTTTTTATTATATGTTTCTTTATTATTGTAATTATGAATTTTATCATTAAGTTTTGAAAGTACATCTATCGCCATTTCTATACCTTTCCTTTTTACAATTCTTGTAGCCTGTAAAAATACTATATCATGTTTTTCATCAATATTTAATTCACTATATATTTTTGAATTATATTTATCTTTTTTCCATTCTTTTGTTGAAAAATCAAATACATTTGGTATTATTTTAGATTCAATGTTTTTTTTACTTAAAAGATTATTTCTTGCAATTGAATTTATAACTACATGTTTTATTTCTTTAGGTGGAAAGTATTTTATTAGTATATTTTTTATTTTTTGACTATTTATATTATCATAATAATCTCTTTCCCAATAAAAATCATGATGATGACCTATAACCTTTATTTTATTTTCTTTAGAAAATTCATAAACAGCAAGTGCTGCAGGTATATTATGAGCAAGTGAAAAAAGATTATTAACAATTAATATATCAAAATTTTTAATAATATGAAGTTCTTCATATATTTTTTCTTTGAGTTCGTTTAATTTTTTCAAAATTTCTTCTTCTGATTTTTCATTTTTTTCAAATATCCATGATTTTAAAATCATATTTTCTTCATTTCTATAAGATAATGAAGGGATTTTTATTGCATTTTTTGTTCCAATTTCTCCTCCAATTAAAAAAACTTCATTTCCCATTTTTGTTAAAACATCTTTCCATTTTTCCATTTCGAGTGATACTCCATCTGTTTCTCCGACTCTATAATGAAGTAATCCTATTTTCATTTTATCACCTCTTTGTTGAAAATATTCTTTTTAATTATAAAATAAAAAATAAATTTTCTTAAATTGAATTTTTGGCTTTTTTAATTATAATAAAGCAATTATTTATATTTAACTTTTTATTTCTTTTAAAATCGTATTTATGTTAATTTATGAATATGTTAGTAAAAGAAAGATTTTAATGATTTTTTAGGTATATTTTTAATTAATTAGTCGAAACATAATTTAATTATGTTTTGATTATAGAAAATTATATTTTATAATTTTGAAGAAAATATTCAATTTTTTATTAAAAAAAAATAATTTTTTCAACAAAAAAGAAAAAGGGGGATTTTTCTAATGAAAAAGTTTTATTTATTAATCATGATTTTTGTTTTATCAATTTCTGTAATGGCTGAATTAACATTTTGGACAACAGAAACAGAATCAAATAGACAAACAAGAATTAAGGCTTTAGCTACTATTTATGAAGCTCAAACTGGAATTAAAGTTAATGTAGTTCCTATTGAAGAAAATGATCTTATGACTCAAATTCCAGTTGCAAAGAATTCTGGTACACTTCCAGATATTTTAGAAGCTGGTATTGAACCTTTACTTCTTCTTGCTTCTGAAAATTTCATGGATAAAGATTTGAACACAAAAATAGTGGATAGTTTTGGAGATATATATCCAGGCGCAAAAAAACTTTTAAGTGATGCTGATGGTTCTTCTTTTGCAGTACCTTTTCATGCCTGGGTACAAGGTTTATGGTATAGGAAAGATTGGTTTGAACCAAGAGATTTAGGTAATCCATATAGTTGGCATAACATTTTAACTGCTGCAAAAGCTTTAAATGATCCTGCAAAGGGTGTTTATGGAATAATAATTCCTAAAAAAGCTAATGCTTTTACACAACAAGTATTTACTGAAATAGCGCTTGCAAATGGAGCTAGACCAATGGATGCTCAAGGTAATCTTCTTTTTGATTCTAAAGAGATGATTGAATCTTTTAGATTTTATAAAGAATTAGGTAAATATTCTAAACCTGGTTATACAGATGTTCTTGATGCATTAAAAGGGTATCTTTCTGGAGAAACTGCAATGACTTTTTATTCAACTTATATCATGGATGATATTGCTGTTGAAGAAGTTCAAAAATCAAGAATTGATAAATTTGATGCCGATCTTGTGGTACATACAGGTTTTGCTAATAAAATGATTAATATTAGACCTACTTCTTATGGACAAATGGTAGGAATAGGTATTTTGAATACATCAAAAGACAAATCGAATTCAGAAGATTTTATTAAATTTTTAATGTCACCAAAAAATTATGTTTACTGGTTACATATGGCTCCTGGTGGAATGAATCCTACGAGAAGTAGTATAGCTGAAAGCGATGAATTTTTAGATAATCCTATACTTCAAAGATATGGTAAAGAAAAGATGGCTGAAATAGTTGCAGCTCTTAATGAAGTTGAAAGATTTGAGTTTATAGATGGTAAAGTTCTTACTGATATGAGTAAACTCGATGCAAATTTTGTTATAGGAAAGGCTATAAATTATATGTTCGCAAATGATTGGAGTCCTCAACAGACAGCAGCATGGGCTCAAACTGAAGCAAAAAGAGTTTTAGGTAAATAAAATAAAAGGGGCTGTCCCCTTTTATTTTTTAATGATTGGGAGGTTAAAAATGGCAATTTTAGATAATTATTCCCCTCTAAAGAAAAAGGAAGCTATTTTTGGTTGGAAGCTCGTATCTCCAACTGTAATATTAATTTCTCTTTTAATACTTTATCCTGTATTTTATAATATATATCTTAGTTTTTTTGATGTTTCTCTTTCTTTAGGCGAAAATAATAAGTTCGTGGGATTTTCAAATTATATTAATATTCTTAAAGATATAACGTTTTGGAGATCTTTTGGAATTACATTATTATTTACTTTTATAACTGTTGTTGGAAGTATATTATTAGGGCTTGGTGTTGCTCTTTTGATGAATAAAAAATTTTTTGGTCGCACATTGGTAAGATCTTTATTATTATTACCTTATGTAACTCCATTAATTGCGATAGTTTTTTCTTGGAAATATGTTCTTTTACCAATCGATGGTCCTTTAACAAAATTTCTTACTCTTTTTGGATTTAGTTCTGGAATGGATATAATAAATGATCCTAATAATTCATTTATTGTTGTATCTATATTTAATATTTGGAGAAATTTTCCTTTTATTTATCTTATGATACTTTCAAAACTTCAATCTATAAATGACGATTATTATGAAGCTGCTGAAATTGATGGTGCAAATTCATGGCAAAAATTTTTACATATAACACTTCCTGAATTATATTTTGTTATTGGTTCTGTGGCACTTTTAAGAGGTATATGGAATTTTTATAAGTTTGATGAAGTTTATCTTATGTCAAAATTTGCCAATACATTACCTATATATATTTATGAAAAAGCCTTCACTGGAATTCCTCAACAAGGTGTGGCAGCCGCTATAGCTACTTTATTATTTTTATTTATGATGAGTTTGATAGGCATTTATGTCAAGAAGGTGTTAAAATGGTAAAAAGAAAATCCATCTTAAAAAGTATTTTATTTTATCTTGCTATATTTGCATTAGTTATATTTGTAGTTTATCCTTTTATATGGATGCTTTCTGTATCTTTTAGATATGATTCAGATGCATTTGATCCTGGAGTAATTCCTAAAAGACCAACAATTAATGCTTATATGGAACTTTTGGGACTTAAAGAATCTATAAGAGATGAATTATCTAATGAAGAAAAACAATTGCTTGATCTTGTAAAAGATTTACCAGAAGAACAACAAAAACCCATATTAGATAAAATATATTCTCAAAGGAAAAAAGAGTCTTTTCCATTTTTAAGATTTTTTCTTAATAGTCTATTAATAGCAGGATTAAGCTCACTCATTAGTGTCATAATTTCTATCTTTGGGGCATATGCTTTTAGTAGGATAAAGTTCCCAGGTAGAGGCACTATTCAAAAATCAGTACTTCTTGTTTATCTGTTTGGTGGAACAATATTAGCTGTGCCTCTTTACCAAATATTTGTTAAAATAGGAATGACAGGAAATGGTTATAAAGGACTTGTTTCTCTTTTTGTAATATATCTTGTACAAACTTTACCTGTTTCACTTTATATGTTAGGAAATTATTTTAGAACAATACCTGAAACAATAGAAGAAGCCGCTATAATTGATGGAAGTTCAAGAATAGGAATAATAACAAAAATAATTATTCCTCTTTCATTGCCAGCTATAATAACAGTTTTTATATATGCTTTTATGATTGGTTGGAATGAGTATTTATTTGCCTCTATATTTATAAGACCTTATCCACAGTTTTATACGCTTCCTATAGGTTTGAATGAAATATTTTATTCAGATCATGCAATATGGACTAAAATGATGGCCGCATCTGTAATGACTTCTATACCTGTTATAATATTATTTATGACTATGGAAAAATATCTTGTTGGTGGCTTAACTGCTGGCGGAGTCAAAGAATAGATAAAATTAAGAAGGTGACTTTATGGTTATAAACAAAATAAAAGGAATATATAAATCCTTAACAAAAACTGAAAAAAAAGCTGCTGATTATATAATTCAAAGACCTGATGATGCTATACATTATAGTATTACAGAACTTGGAAATTGGTCTGGAGTTAGTGAAACCACTATATACAGGCTTGTTAAAAAAATCGGCTATGAAGGTTATCAAGAATTTAAAATTGACCTTGTAAAAGAATTGAGTTCACCAAGTATGGAAGTAAACCAAGATAAAGATATTTTTGAGAGTTATCATTCAAAAGTTTCTTTAATAATAGATACAATAAATAGAAATCTTGATAAAAATCTCATAGAAGAAATTGCAAATAGGATAGATAATAGTAATAAAATAATTATACTTGCTGTAGGTCGTTCATATCCAGTAGCTCTTGATATATCACTTAAATTAAATTCTTTAGGTTATATAGCAAATGCCTTTTCAGATCCACACATGCAAGTAATAGTTGGAGCAAATTTAAGTTCAAAAGATACAGTTATAGCAGTTAGTCATTCAGGATTTATAAGAGATGTTTTTAAATCAACAGAAGTTGCAAAAAATGCTGGTGCATATACTATAGCAATTACTTCTGGTGTAAGATCTCCTTTATCTTCTGTTGCTGATAAAGTACTTTATACTGTTGCCGATGCACCAAATGAAAATGAATTTAAAGAAACTAGAATAGGTGAAATGTTTATTTTTGATCTTATATATAATGTACTTTTAAAAAAGAGAAATCTTAAACAGCATTTTGAAAATATAAATAAAGTTATAAAAACAAAAAAATTTGATAAATAGGAGTTGTTAACCTGTGCAATCAAATACTTTAAAAGAAATTAAAGATATTATTTTATCTATTTATGGAGATAACTCTGATTATGTATATAATTCAATTAAAAATAAAATAAATTCTATAAAAACTAAAAGAAATAATTTTTATAAAATTTCAAATAAAGATTCAGTATTAATAACTTACGCAGATAATATATATACAAAAAATGAAAGTTGTTTGAAAACACTTAACAAATTTTCAAAAGAATTTATTGGAAATTCTATTAATACAATACATATACTTCCATTTTTCCCCTATTCTTCTGATGATGGATTTTCAGTAATAGATTATAAAAAAATAGATGAAAAAAATGGTTCATGGGAAGATATTAAATATTTATCAGAAAATTATAGATTAATGTTTGATGCTGTAATAAATCACATATCTAAAGAAAATTATTGGTTTCAAGAATTTCTTAATGAAAATAAGATATATTCAAAATACTTTATAGAATGTGAAAATGATGAAGGACTTTCAAAAGTTGTAAGACCCAGAACACATAGTTTATTAACAGAATTTAAAACATCGGAAGGTATTAAAAAAATATGGACTACTTTTAGTGAAGATCAAGTAGATTTGAATTATAAAAATCCAGAAGTATTACTTGAAATAATAGATATATTGATTTTTTATGCTAAAAAAGGTGCAAAATTATTAAGATTAGATGCAATTGGTTTTTTATGGAAAGAAAAATATACAACGTGTATTCATCTTAATCAAACTCATTTGATAATAAAATTAATAAGAAAAATTTTTGAAATGACTTATAAAGATGTATTAATAATAACAGAAACAAATGTACCACATGAAGATAATATAAAATATTTTGGTAATGGTAATAATGAAGCCCATATGATATATAATTTTACATTACCACCACTCATTTTATATACATTTTTTAAACAAGATAGTAGAGTCTTTTTAAAATGGCTTAAGTCTATTAAATCTCCTTCAAAGTATGCAACTTATTTTAATTTTCTTGCTTCACATGATGGAATTGGATTAAGACCTTTAGAAGGAATTATAGATGATAATGATAAAAAGAATTTAATCGAAGATATCATAAGACATAATGGTTTCGTTTCTTATAAGAAGAATTCTGACGGTTCAAAATCTCCTTATGAATTAAATATAAACCTTTTCAGTGCTTTTAAAGATGATGATCTTGATTTAAGTATAAGAAAATTCATTTCAGCTTATGCAATAGCTTGTTTTATGCCTGGAGTACCTGGAATATACATACATTCTTTATTAGGATCTGAAAATTTTTTTGATGGTGTTAAAAAAACTGGTCAATATAGATCTATAAATAGAGAAAAACTTCATTATGAAAATTTAATAATCGATTTAAAAAACCCAAAAACTCTAAGATATAAAATATTTCATAAAATGAAAAAAATATTATCTATCAGATCTAATAATATAGACTTTGACCCTTTTGTATCTATGAAAGTATTAGATATTGATAATGA
The DNA here is from genome assembly GCF_003148465.1 of Oceanotoga teriensis. Taxonomy (NCBI): domain Bacteria; kingdom Thermotogati; phylum Thermotogota; class Thermotogae; order Petrotogales; family Petrotogaceae; genus Oceanotoga; species Oceanotoga teriensis. The sequence continues at coordinate 127,547 of NZ_QGGI01000006.1, read as the reverse complement.
AACTATATCTTTTGAAAGAAATAATAGTATAAAATTTATTTTAAATATTTCTAATAAAGTCAAAAAGTATGATACTGATAAACATTTTGTTAATTTGATAGATGAAAAAAATATTGAAAATTTTGTTGATTTAAAACCTTTTGAATTTGTTGTTTTAAAAAAATAAATACTTTTTATTTAATTGTGTTATAATTATTTTAGATGATGAAATAATATATGTAATCTAATCATAAATAATGTGATTCTCTCAACAGAGGATCACTTTTTAATTAATATCAATATATTTGATCGGAGTATTATATGGAAAATAAATTGAATATAAACTTAGCAAATAATTATAAAAATAATAGTCAAAAGATAAGAATAATTACAGAAAACTGGGTAGAAAAAAATATTTTTTGTCCCAAATGTGGAAATAATTTAAAAAAATTTAAAAATAATAAACCAGTAGCTGATTTTTATTGTAAAAATTGTAAAGAAGAATTTGAATTAAAATCAAAAGGCGGTAAAAGTTTTGGCAAAAAAATAACTTCTGGTTCTTATAAAAAAATGATTGAAAGAATAAACAGTCTAAATAATCCAAATTTTATTTTTCTATTATATGATAAAAAAGACTATATAATCGAAGAAATTTTTATAATTCCAAAAAAATTTTTCGTATCAGACATTATAGAAAAAAGAAATAAATTAAAAAAAACTGCTAAAAGATCTGGATGGATAGGAAGTAATATATTAATTAAAAATATACCCTCTATATCAAAAGTATATTATATAAAAAATTATGAATTTCTAGAAAAAACGATAATAATGAATAATTGGCAAAACACCAATATAATAAAAAAAGATAATTATAACGCAAGAGGTTGGCTATATGATATATTAAATTGTATTAATAAAGTTGATAAAAAATTTAATTTACAAGATATATATAAATTTGAAAATGAATTAGCTAAAAAACACCCAAATAATAAAAACATAAAAGCAAAGATAAGACAACAATTACAAATATTAAGAGATAATAACATTTTAAAATTTTTGGGTGATGGAAATTATGAAATATATAATCAATACTAACTTAATAAACATTATAAACTAAATTGGAATAAATATTTTTTGGAGGTTTATATATGAGCTATTCACTAACAGAACCACAAATAAAAGAAATTTTTAAATTTTGGAATATTAATGATTTAAATATAAATAATAAAATAATAAAAATTTTTGAAAATGTGAGAGATATACCATATGGAAATATAAATTCAAGGTCTCCCTATGATGTTTTTAAAAATAATATGGGTACTTGTTCTGGAAAGCATTTTCTAGCAAGAGATCTTTTTAATTATATAGGTATAAAAACTAAAGATATGATTTGTCTTCAAAGATGGAAAGATTTGACTTGGTTTGAAAATGATTCTTATAAAATAATTGAATTTGCTGAGCCCCTTAAAGATTTCTTATATCAATATGAAATTATTGACTTTCATAATTATTTAATGATTATGAACAATAATAGATGGACTCAAGTAGATTTAACTTTAGATTCTAAGTTGTCTTCTCTTGGATTTAAAATCCAAGAAAGATGGGATGGAAATTCTGATATTCCAATGTGTTTTGTAACTACTAATAAAATATGGGAATGTGGTAATTTTGGAGCTGAAAAAAAAGCAGAACTTGTTTCTAAATTACCAGATGATATTTCAAAAAATAGAAAAATGTTTTTAAAAGCTTTTACCAAATGGCTTGATGATTTTAGAAATAATAAGTTATAATATTATTAGATTATAATTATTTTCAAATTATTGAATATCGAGGTGTTTAAAATGTAAAAAAAGTTCCCCAAATCAATTTAAATAATATAAAAGGGGATGAAATAATGATATTTAGAGGTAAAGTTTTTTCAAGCATTTTTGAAATGGAAACAAATTTAACTGTTGTTATTCCAAATAATTCAAAAGATATTAGTAAATGTAAAGTTTCTTATTTACTTCATGGATTATGTGGTAGTAGTGGAGATTGGCTGGATTATACACAACTTCCTATTTTTTCTGAAGAGTATAATATTATTTTTATAATGCCCGATGCTTCGAGAAGTTTTTATACTGATATGAAATACGGCCTTAAATATTTTACTTACGTAAATGAAGAGTTGCCAACTTTATGTAAAAATATTTTTAATATAAATACCAGTAGAGAGAATACTTCAATTATTGGTAATTCAATGGGAGGATATGGTGCTTTAAAATCAGCTTTAACTTTTCCAGAAAAATATGGCGTATGTTGTTCATTTTCTCCAGCATGTTTATTTCTAAAAGAAGGACTTGATTTTCAAAGAAATAATCCAGAAAAGGTTAAAGAATTTTTTGGTGAAAGAATTGTAAATGATTTTGAGTCTATTTTTGGAGAAGAACTTTTATGGAATTCAAGTTATGAAATATTAGATTTGATGAATAAAATAAATGATTTTGAAGAGAAACCAAAAATTTATATTTCATGTGGATTAAGCGATGGTTTAATTAAGGATTGTAACAGACTTGCTACTGAGATGAAGTCTTTAAATTTTGATTTTTTTTATGATGAATTTGATGGAAATCATGATTGGTATTTTTTCAATGAATCTTTAAAAAGATCTATGAGTATTATTTAATAAATTAATAATATATCTATTAAATAAAAGAGCATTAATTATATGTTTACTTTGAAAGTATCATATGATTATTGCTCTTTTTTTATATTTAATTTTCATATTTTAATTTGAATTTTTTATATTTATATGTTGAATAAAAAAATGTGAAAGTTTCTGTTATTGGTACAACAAGCCATAAACCCCAGTATCCTATTATAATTGGAAGAATCAACAAGTTTATTATGAATAATATTAATGTTCTCAAGGAAGATATTAATATTGAGGTTTTTGCATCTGTTATTGCCGTAAAAAAAGAAGAGGCTATTATATTAAATCCCATAAGAACAAAACCTATTGAATATACTTTATTTGCTTCACTTGTTATCTTTAGAAGTTCTACATTATTAGTTATAAATAATTTTGTTATTTGTTCTGAAAATAGTAATACAACTATTAAAGAGATTATTCCTATCATAAAACCAGTAATTACAGCATATTTCATCAATTTTTTTATTCTTTTAATATTTTTACCGCCATAATTATAACTTATAATTGGTGCTATTCCTGAAGATATTCCCATTATAAAGGATATTATAAATACACTTATATAAGAAATTATAGAGTAGGCACTAACTCCTATATTTCCAAGATTTTTTATTAGTACCCAATTATATAAAAATGTTGTTATTCCAACTGAAATTTGAGATAAAAATTCTGATGAACCATTATAGAATATTTTTATTATCATATTTTTTTGAAATTTTGGAATTTTAAATTTTATTATTGATTTTTTTGATATTATGAATATAAAAAATACTATGAATGGTATGAATTGTGATATTCCAGTTGCCCAAGCTGCTCCATATGTACCAAGGTTATATTTTATCACTAAAATATAATCAAGAAATATATTGAATATTGCTCCAGTAGAAGTAAATATCATGGCAAATATCGGATAACCTTGACTTCTTATACTTAATTCGAGCAAATAAGTTATTGAAAAAGCAAATGAAAAATAACTTAATATTTTTAAATAATTTTTTAGATGTTCAAATGTAATTTCATCTGCCTTTAAGAATAAGGTTATTTTATTTAGAAATAAATTTGTGAATATTGTTATCAAAATGGAGAAAATAACTAATATGAAAAATGACACAGAAAAAGCATTATTAGCATTTTCTTTGTTTTTTTGACCTAAACTTACTCCTATGAATGTTCCACCGCCTATTGTAACCATTATAGAAAAAGCAGATATAAAAAATATAAAAGGCATAGCAAGATTTACTGCTGCAAGCCCTACAGATCCAACTCCCCTTCCAATGAATATACCGTCTATTATTGTGTATAATGACATTATAATAGAAGATATAACAGCTGGTGTTGCAAATTTAAAAAATAAATATTTTATATCCATTCTTCCCATATCAACTTTTGAATTCATTTTTTTATCACCTCAACTTATTCCGTTGAGATTTTAAAGTATATACTTGATATAAGGTCAAGTTAATTTTTTGACTGGTATGCAAAGTTTTCCAAAGTATCTATCATTAGTATTTATTAAAAAAGGATTGGTTGTATCTAATACAAAAGGTGTGTCTATTATTTGATATTTTTTATCTTTTATATATTTTAATATTTCTTTTATTTTTTGTCCTATTATTTCTTCAGTTTCAAAAAAATAATAAGTTAAATATTCTTTTTTATTTATTGTTTTATATTCTATATTATTTATTATGAAATAATTTTTATCAAAAATAAATCCAAAATAAGTTTCTTTATAACTTTTATCATTTAAATCAAAAAACATTATACTTTTTATTTTTAACCTGTTTTTGTCATATTCTATTTTTTGATTAAATTCTTTTATTTTATTGTAATTTATTATATTATTTTTATAATCTGCTGGGAATTCTATATAATTTATTTCTTCTATAGTTTCTAAATGTATTTCATTTCTTTTTTCATTCAATATATCCATATTGTCCATTATTTCATCTATTATGCTTTCTTTGTTTAAAAGTGTTAATATTTCTTTTTTTATTTTTTTCTTTTTATTTTTTAAAGCTACTTTTAAAGTTTTCATATCTTCATTTAAAAAATATTCTTTTATTTCTTTTATTGAAAAATCAAGTCTTCTCAATATTAATATTGCTTCTATTCTTTCCATATCTTTATAACTATAGTATCTATAATTATTTTCATGTTTGTATTTTGGTTTTATGAGACCACATTTTTCATAATATAATATTGTTTGTCTATTTATAAAAGTTAACTTTGATAGTTCTCCAATAGTTAGATAATTTTCCATTATAATCCCCACTTTTTAACTTTATTTTATATTTTCACCCTATACTGAGTATAAGGTTTTGGAGAGTTTTAACTATTATAATAATTTAAAATAATTTTATAGATCAATTTATAACATTTTTTACCCATTTTTTTGTTAAATATCTATGTCCAAGTATTATTGCTTTGGCTATTTCATCAAGCATTGTAAGGAGATATACCCAATAATAATCGAGTTTTAAAATTATTCCTGAAATGAATGCCGCTGTAACACCTAGTCCCCAAAGAGTTATTATTTCTGTGTAAAACATTATTTTAGTATCTCCACCAGCTCTTAGTATACCAACACCATTTATAAGATTGAATGATCTTAATGGTATGAATAAAAAAGATATATATAATATAGTTTTTATCATTTGTTTTACTTCTTGAGATACGTTAAATGCTTTTAATATGAAAGGTAATATAGATATTAGTAATAATATTAATATGATACTAAATATAAAATTTAATTTTATAAGTTTTTTAGAGTATTTTTGTGCCTCTTCAAATCTCGATGCTCCAAGTTCTTTACCTATTATTATAGCAGTTGATGATCCCAAAGCAAATAAAAATGCCCATATAAATTGCTCAATAGTATCTACTATATTTTTTGCTGCTATTACTTCTGTCGATATATTAGCAAATATTATTGAATATGCTGTTACCCCTGCAGCCCATAAGAATTCATTTCCTGTAACTGGTGCTGCATGTTTTATAAATCTTATAACAAAATCTTTTGATATATATTTGATACTTTTAAATTTAAAAAAGGCAGGATGTTTTAATTTTATTATGTAATATACTAAAAATATTGCTTGTACTATTCTAGCAAATAATGTTCCTATAGCTGCTCCTGCTTCGTTCATTTGAGGAACTCCAAATTTTCCAAATATGAATATATAATTCAAAATTATATTTATTCCCATTGCTAAAGAACTTGATATCATTGGAATTGTTGTATGTTCTGTACTTTTAAATGCAGTTTCGAAAACAAATATTATAGACATGATAGGATATGATATCGATACTAATTTTAAATATTGCTTTCCTGCGTTTATTACTTCAGAATCTGGACTAAAAAAACTCATCACAAATTCTGGCTTGAAGTATGCCGGTATAAAAAATATCAGAGAGGCTAAGAAAGCAAATATAAACATTAAACTTGTAGTTTTTGATATGTTTTCTTTTTCTGATTTTCCATGATATTGTGATATAAATATAGAACCCGCACTTGATATTCCAAACATTAATAATGAAAAAAGAAAAAATATTCTGTTTGCTTGTCCTACAGCTGCTATTGCAATGTCTCCTAGTTGACCCATCATAAGAGTATCTATAAAATTTACTCCTGTAGATATGAGTTGTTGTATTGCTATTGGTAAAGCTAAGTAAAATAATCTTTTATAAAAACTCGACATGTTTATCCCTCTCATTTTTTTAGTATAAAAAAAATATTAACAAAAATTTATTACAAAAATATAGTTTTGATATAAATATATAAAACAAATTGGAGTTTATGAATACATAAACTCCAATTTGTCGTTTTAATCTTGATCTTTTAAAACTTTTGATAGTTCTGGAACTATTTCTATACCAACTTTTTGCCCTTCTGAATATACTGTTTTTTGTGAAGGATTATCTATTTGAACGAGTAATTCTCCATATTTTGTTTCTATAAAACTTTCAATACTATTTCCAAGGTACACATTATTTTTTACAATTCCATCTATATGTCCTTTTCCAAACTCTGCTATTTTCATGGATTCTGGTCTACACATTAATACTGCTTTATCTTCTAATGTTAAATTTTTTTGAAATTTTTTTATATTTAAAATTTTATCTTCAAGTTTTATTGTTATATTTTCAGAAATTTCTTTTATCTCTATATTTATAAAAGCTACTTTTCCAACAAAACCGGCAACAAATTTTGATTCTGGAGATTCATATATTTCATTTGGAGTACCTGTTTGAATTATTTTACCAGAATCCATCAATACAATTCTATCTGATAAACTCATGGCTTCTACCCTATCATGAGTTACATATACTGCAGTTATTCCAAGTGTTTTTTGTATTCTTCTTATTTCTATTCTCATTTGTTCTCTTAAAAGAGCATCAAGATTTGAAAGTGGCTCATCTAATAAAAGTACTGAAGGTTCTACTATTATAGATCTTGCAAGTGCAACTCTTTGTTGTTGACCACCAGAGAGCCTCGATGGAGATCTATGTGCAAGATGCTTTAAACCAACCATATCGAGTGTTTGCATTACTCTTTTTTCTATTTCATTTTTATTTATTTTTCTTAATTTTAATCCATAAGCTACATTTTCAAAAACTGTCATATGTGGAAATAATCCATAACTTTGAAATACTGTTGCTGTATCTCTTTTATTTGGTGGAAGTTGTGTTACATCTTGATTAGATATTATTATTTTTCCTTTTGTTGGAAGTTCAAATCCAGCTATCATTCTTAAAGTTGTTGTTTTTCCACATCCAGATGGTCCTAAAAGAGTTATTAATTCTCCAGGTTGTATTTCATAGTTAACATCATTTACGGCATATACTTCACCTTTTCCAGCAGGATCTTTAAATATTTTTGTTATATTTTCAAGCTTCACAGAAGCACTTGTTTTTATCATTATCAGTCACCTCTTAAGATATTGTTTTTTCTAAGTTCTTGTTATCTTTTATCAATAATCTCATAAGTCCAAATGCTATGAGTACTATAATTATAAGTGTCGTAGCAAGAACACTTGCATAACCAAATCTCAGGTTTTCTGAAAAATTATATATTAAAACTGTTATATGATACCATTTTGCAGATATTAAGAATATAACTGCACTTACAGCTGTCATTGAACGCACGAATGTATATGATAAACTCGATATAAATGCCGGTCTTAGAAGAGGCAGAACTATTGTTTTAAATATTGTTGGAACATCTGCCCCTAAATCTGCTGCAGCTTCTTCAATTGCTGGATCTATTTGTCTTAATGCAGCAACTCCGCCTTCAACTCCAACAGGCAATTCTCTTATTACATAGTTTATTATTATTATGAAAGCTGTTCCCACTATTAATATTGGTGGTTTATTAAAAGCTAATATATAACTTATACCTATCAATGTTCCTGGTATTGCAAACGGAACCATAACAAGTATTTCCATCAATTTTTTACCTGGGAATTTTTTTCTGACTACTACAAGAGCCGTTAACATTGCAAGAATTCCGGCTATTGGTGTGGCTATTGTTGCAAGTGTAACTGTATCACCAATTGCTTCTTTTCCTCTTTGCAATGCTTCTTTAAAGTTGTCTAAAGTGAATGTATAATCTATTCCCCAGTTTTTTACGAAACTACCAGCTATTATAGTTCCATAAAGACCTATTAAAAATATTATTATTAAAATTATTAATGTATTGAGTGTTATTTTAATAGGTTTTGATACGAGTTCTGTTAATCTTCCAGATGGTTTCCCAGTAACCGTTACAAAAGATTTTTTACTTACCCAAAATCTTTGTATAAGAAATGCTGTTACTGTTGGTAATAATAATAACAGAGATAAAGCCGCTCCATTACCAAGTCTTCCCATTCCAGTTACTTCTATATATGCTTCAACTGATAGGACTTTGTAGCTTCCCCCAAGTATTAAAGGATTTGCAAAATCTGCAAGACTATTTGTAAAAACTAATAACCAAGCACTTAAAATTCCTGGTGCAGATAATGGTAAAGTAACTTTAAAAAATGTTTTACTCTTTGATGCATTTAAATCTAAAGAAGCATCTTCAAGTGTTGAATCAATAGATTGTAAGACTCCCACCATTGTTAAATATGCTATAGGAAACATTCCCATTGTTTGTACGAGTGTAAGCCCACCAAGCCCATATATTGAAAAATTTGTTATTCCAAGTAATTGCTTTGTTATTAAACCATTATTTCCAAAAAGAAGTATTATAGATAAAGTTAAAGAAAATGGTGGTGATATTACAGGTAATGTTGCCATAGTTGATATAAATTTTTTACCTTTTATAGATGTTCTGCTTAAGGTAAAAGCAAATAAAAATCCAATTATTGTTGATAAAGTTGCAGTAAATAACCCAAGTTTTATACTACCCCAAAATGCTTGCATATATTGATTGGTTGTTAATATCGTTTTCCATATATCAAATGAAAACACACCATTTTTTATAAATGTAAGTCTTATCGCTTCGTATAAAGGGTATACTACAAATATGCCAACTATAATAAACAAACCAAGTATTATATAACTCATTACTGGATCTCTTGTAAATCTTGAAAGATATATGAATACTGATACAATTATTAATATCCCTATTGAAAATATATCCAGCAGTTTAAAAAAATCATTATTTTTTGAATTATCAAAAAGATATATCCCAACTCCTACAATATATTCATCTTCATCAAATATAGGTGAAAAATAAATATCTATTTTTTTATTTTGAAAAGTATATTGAGAAGGTAATTTATATACTTCACTATAAGAAGCATATTCTAATCCTTTTTGAAAATCATCAGTATTTATATTTTCATCATAAAATTTTAAATATTCCTCAGATTTAACATATGCTTTTAATTCATCAAATCCAGGCACTCCGTTTAAATATATTAGATTTAAATTTTCATAACTTTCAGATATATTTTTCACCCATTTAGAATAATCTTGATCTAAATGAACTGTATCTATTAATGAGACTATATTTTTATTATTTTCATTTGTTATATCATCGAATGAACTTTTTATACTGTTGAATATCCATATATCAAGTATAGCTATTATTAATATTGTAAAAATATATATGATAACCTTTTTTTTAGTAAACATTTAATCACCTCTGAATATATTTACAATAGCGGCTTTTTATAGCCGCTATTTTTTATTTAGAGCCTATTTCTTTATTCCATCTTTCAACTAATCTTTCTTTATTTGAAGCATCCCATTCATAATCTTGATTTACTGTATTTAAGGTATCTATTTCAACAACTACTTTGTCTTTTGGAGCTATTTTTGATACTGGAATTACATACCATGCAGCTATCATTGCTTGTGCTTTTTCACCAAGTACCCAATTATAAAGTTTTTTTGCATTTAATGAGTCAGGGCCATTCTTTATCAATGACATAGAAGCGAGTTCGAATCCTGTACCTTCTTTTGGTATAACTATTTCAAGAGGAGCTCCACCAGCTTTTAGTTTTACAAGATCATGTAAGTATCCAATTGCAATAGGTATTTCTCCTATTGCAGCACTTTTTCCACCTGCTGATCCAGACTTTGTATATTGATCTATACTGTTATCTAATTTTTTTAAATATGTAAATGTAAGATCTTCATTTCCACCAAAAAGAGAGATTATATTTGTAACTACATTATATGCAGTTCCGGATGTCCCAGGATTAGCGACTCTTACCATTTTTGTATATTTAGAATCTATTATGTCAAACCATCCTTCAGGAGCTTTTATACCTAGTTCTTTTGCTCTATCTGTATTAATACCGAAAGCCAAAGGTCCAACATATAGTCCTATCCAATAAGATTCAGTATCTCTATATTTATCTGGTGTATTTCTCGCCATCGGTGATTTGTATGGAGTCGTTAATCCTTTTTGTTTTGCTTCAATATGTCCAAGACCTACTCCACCAACCCATATAGAGGCTTGAGGATTGTTTGCTTCCGCTTCCATTCTTGCAACTGCTTCTCCAGTAGATAATCTTACCCATTCAACTTTTATTCCAGTTTCTTTCTCAAATTCATCAAAAAGTTCTTTTGCTAATGGTTCTTCTAAAGTTGTGTATGCACCAACTTTTTCATTTGCAAAAATTGTCAAACTTAATATAATAATAAAAATGGATACAAGTAATTTTTTCATACTACACCTCCAATTTAATGTTCAGTCATATGATTTTATAATATCGTATTCATTTAAAAAAGTTTGATTTGTTTTTGATTTTTTTAAATATTTGTCGTTAATGTCGTTTAATTTTAATTATTTATTTACAAAGAAGAATGCAACAAAATTGTCACAAAAATGGATTTTCATCAATATTATATATTTCTTTTTGTTCTTTAGAAAATGGTTTAGGATTTTTTAAATTTGATTCTTGTATATTCGTAAAATATGATAATTTCTTTTTATCTTCATATAAAGGAGAAAAATATTCTGGATGATCAATAAGATAAAAAAGCACATAGTTTTGATCATTGTATAATATTCCATTATTATTTAAAATGTGATAATATCCTTCTTTAGAGTTATCTTTTGTTGATATTATTAAAGCTTCAAATAAAACTATATGTTTCTCTATATTTTCCCATTTTAATGTTTTTGGATATTCTTTTTTTAAATTTTTTAGTTTTGTTAACGCATTTTCAGCGAGTTCTATATTATTTGTTTTGCAAGATATCATTATATATTCAAGAAGTTTTCTATGTGCATATAATATGTCCATAACTTCTCCATTTTTTATTAGATTATAATATTCCATAACAATTAATTTTGATCTAATAAATTCGTCGATTTGAAGATTTTGACTTAAAAAAATCCCATTATTTTGTGATAAAAAACTTAATTCTTCTTTCTCCAATGCAGCTTTTATTTCTTCCACTCCATCATCAAATCCAATTTGAAGAAGTTCTATTCCTTTATCATATTTTTGAATATATGTTTTTAAATTTAAATCAAATGCTGGATATTTTTTTATTCCATCTTTGTCTATCAATATAAAGTTTTTTTCTTCTCTATCATATGTATATATAAAATAATTTCCTTTTATTGTTTTTACTTTTAGTAATGAATTACCATCTGTTATGAATTGGTTTATCCCATTTTCTTCTTTGCTATATATTAATTCTTCATTTACAAAACAATAAACTCCTCCAATTTTATAAGTTTTTTCAGTGAAATTTTCTATATTTATTATTTTTTTTATGCCATTAATATATTCTATTATTAGATTTTTATCATCAAAAAATTTTGGATGTATATAATTTGAATAATTTGCTGAATATAAAAATTTTTTTGGGTCCTTTATACTAATTATTGAAACGCTATATTTATTGCTTTTATTTTGTTGAAATAATATAAAACTTTCTTTTGTTATATCACTAACATAAAGACTTTCATAATTTCCTTTATATTCTGAGATCATATTTCCACTTGATATATCATATATTTGCAAATAGTGTATATAATCATTAGTCGTTATACTATAATTTTTAAAAGCTATTATTATTTTTTCTGCATTATGATCTAAATTTATACTCGATATATTAGAAGTTTTATAAAAATTGTTTGGAACAAAATTTTTAATCATTATACCATTTTTACGGAATATTTGAATCATATTATTACTTCTAAAAGCTATTTTTTGACCATCTCCAGAAATCGAATAAGTTCTATCTGTTGAACTAAATATAAATTTATGTTCAGGAATTTTTCTTTCTTTAATATCCCATATAAAAAAGTTATATTCTTTATTTTTTAATTTGTAAGTTATAAGTGTCTCAAAATTTTTTGATGTCATAGATAAAAAATCTTTGTTATTGTTGATATATTCAGTATATTCAACTCCAAAAATATTTAATGAAATTATAAAGATTAAAATAATTAGAATTTTTTTCATATTTTATCCCCCTTATTTTTATGTTTAATATTATATCACAATTTTATTAAACAGTTTGTTTATACAATTTTCATTTATTCGTTATTTAAATTTATACTTTGAAGTATAATGTTACTGTATATACAGTATATACAAAGGAGATGTTTTTATTGAATATTTTTTTTATTGGGGCAGGAAATTGTACTGAAATAATTCTTGAAAAAATGCAGAATTGTATAAAAAAAGCTTATTTATTAGATTATGATGTTGAAAAAATTAATTTTTTAAAAGAAAAATTTCATTTTTGTATTGAATCCGATTTTTTTATTTCTGATGATATTGATTTTTATGTGGAATGTGCGAGTGTTGAAGCTGTGAAAAAATATACTGAAAACATAATTAGGAATAATAAGAATATTATTATTTTATCAAGTGGCGCTTTTTCAGATTTTGATTTTCGAAACAATGTTGAAAATATTTTAAAAAATTCAAGGTCTCAAATATTTATTCCATCTGGAGCTATTGGTGGAATTGATATTATTAATTCTTTGAAAGATGAAATTAATTCTATTACTATAGAAACTCGTAAACCCCCATTAAGTTTTAATATGATAAATACAAAAGAAGAACTTATTTTTTATGGAACTGCCGAAGAAGCTATTAAAAATTATCCTAAAAATATTAATGTTGCTATCACTCTTTCAATGGCCGTTGAAAGTTTTGATAAAGTTAAAGTAAAAATTATTTCTGATCCAAAAATAATTAAAAATATTCATAAAATATTTATAGATTCAAAAGCAGGTAAATATGAAATAAAAATTGAAAATAATCCTTCTAATAATCCAAAAACAAGTTTAATGGCACCATTATCTGTAGTTGGATTTCTAAAAAAATTTAATAATAGTATTAAGGTTGGTGTTTAATAATGGATTTATTAAAAGAAATTAAATATTTGAAAGAAAAGAAAAATTTTATTTTTATAGGTCATAATTATGTAGAAAAAAATATTCTTGATTTATGTGATTATAATGGTGATTCCTTAGGTCTTGCTAAGGTTGCTCAAAATATTAATAAAGAAAAAAATATTCTTTTTATAGGCGTTGATTTTATGGCTGAAACTATGAAAATTCTTAATCCAGAAAAAAGAATTTTTGTTGCCAATAAATCTGCTACATGTCCTATGGCTAATTCATTATCTCCTGAAAAATTATTGTATTTTAAATCAAAATTCCCGAATTATTCGATTGTTTTATATGTTAATTCAACAGCTGAATGTAAGAGATATGCTGATTGTGTTTGCACTTCAGCAAATGCTGTAGAAATAGTTAATGCTATTGATAATAATAATATTTTATTTGGACCAGATAAAAATTTGGCTAATTATGTTAAAGAAAAAACTAAAAAAAATGTTTTAGCTATACCGGGAGAAGATGGATTTTGTTATGTGCATGATTCCATAGAAAACAATAGTTTGAATCTCAAATCATTCTCTGATTTTAATTTAATAGTTCATCCAGAGTGTAAAAAAAATTTGAGAGATAAGTCTTTTAAAGTTGGCTCAACAGGTCAAATGCCTAAGTTTATATCTGAAAATCTTGATAAAAAATATATTATCGGTACTGAGATAGGTATGGTTGACGTATTAAAAAATATGTTTGAAAATGTTGAAATAATTCCATTTAATAATGAAGCAATTTGTCATGATATGAAAAAAAATAAATTAGAAGATATCTATAATGTCTTAAATTTTGAAATTAATGAAATTTTATTAGATAGAAATTTGATAAATGATTCAAGACGTTCTATAATAAATATGTTTAAGCTTATGGAGGTATAATAAAGTGAAAGATGAAATAAATAATATTATAAAAAACATAAGAAATGATGAAAATTTTATTGATCTTGCCTCTTATGAACTTAAAAACAAAAATTTTGAAGCTAAAATTTTTTTAAAGGATGATAAGGTTTGTATTTGTGGAATTAATATAATATATGATGTTCTAAAATCTTTTAATTTAAATGGATCTTTTAATTATAATGACGGAGAAATTGCTGAAAAAGGTATTATAGGAAGTATTTTTGGTGATGCTTATAATATTTTATTATGTGAAAGAACTATATTAAATATATTATCTTTTATGAGTTCTATAAGTTCTAAAACAAATAAAATCAATGAAAAAATACTTGATTTGGGATTTAAAACAAAAATTGCTGCAACAAGAAAAACTATTCCTGGACTTAATAAAATTCAGAAATATGCTGTTATGATTGGTGGTGGAGATACACATCGTTTTAATTTATATAATACAATAATGATAAAAGATAATCATATTTCTTTATATGGTGGAATCAAGAATTCTATTGAAGCTGTATCAAAGTTTAAATCCTTCACTCAAAAATTAGAAATTGAAGTAAACAATTTAAATATGGCATTAGAAGCTTTAAATTATAATGTTGATATAATTATGCTTGATAATTTTAATTCTTACGAAGCAAAAGAAACTGCTAAAAAATTAAAATCTTTAAATAATAATATTTTAATTGAAGTTTCTGGAGGAATTTCTGAAAATAATTATTTGGAATTTTTATCTAATGATATAGATATTATATCAATGGGAATTTTAACTACTGAAATAAATTATATAGATTTTTCTTTAAAAATATAGAAGATTTTTTAATCTTCTATATTTTTTATTTTTTTATATTATTTTAAAAAAATAAATTTAATTTGTTGTATAATACAAAGGAATACTTTAACATATTAAAACAGGAGATGATAATAATGAATAAAAAATTATCTGAAATGACTTTAGAAGAACTTTGGATATTATTTCCAATAATTCTAAAAGAACATAATCCAGAGTACAAAAAGTGGTATAATGATGAAAAAAAGCTTTTATTGAGTTTATTAGAAAATAAATATATAAAAAGATTAAGTCATATTGGAAGTACCGCCGTTGAAGGATTAATAGCAAAACCTACAATAGATATTCTTATAGAAACTTTACATGATATTGACATAAATAATTTTATAATTCCTCTTTTAAAAAATGATTGGACTATTATGTCAAACAATAACTCAAAAGATTTTAGATTATCTTTAAACAAAGGATATACACCAGAAGGATTTGCTAAGAAAGTTTATCATCTGCATATAAGACCTTATGGAGATAATGACGAACTTTATTTTAGAGATTATTTAATTAAATATCCTAACATTGCAAAAGAATATGAAAAATTAAAATTATCTCTTATGCTCAAATATAAAAATAACAGAAATGCATATACAGAATCAAAGACTGATTTTATAAAAAAATATACATCTATTGCAAAAAATGAGTTTAAAAATAGATATATTTAACTATATTTTTGGAGGTGTTTTTAATAGAATGATAGAAGATAATTCTATTCTTTTTAAAATTGGAGATTTTTCTAAATTAACCGAAGTATCAATTAGAATGCTTAGATATTATGATGAACAAGGAATTTTTAAACCCTTTAAAATAGATGAATTTACAGGTTATCGTTTTTATTGTGTAGAGCAGATTCCTATCATTCAAAAAATAATCTTATTGAGAGATATGAATTTTTCTGTAAAACAAATAAAAAAAATACTGGAAAGTTGGGAAAATAATTTTTTGATTGAAAATTTAAACAAAAGAAAAGATATCATTTTAAATGAAATAAATTCTTTATATAATAAAATAAATAACATAAATACTGCCATAGAAGATATTAAGAAAAATAATATTTGTATTAATTTTAATATAAATTTTAAAAGTATTCCGCAATATAACATAGTTTCTATAAGAGAAACTATTTCTTCTTATAATGATGAAAAAAAGTTATGGAAGAAATTAGATTTTCTTGTAAATAAATATAATATTACTTTGAAAAAAGGTATAGGAAATAATTTATGTATTTTTCATAATGATGATTTTGTTAAAAATAGTATTGATGTAGAAGTTGGATATATAATAGAAAAAAAATATATTGACTTTGAAAAATTGATATTTAGAAATACAAGAAAGGTAAATTTAATGGCATGTATGATGGTAAAAGGTCCTTATACTAATTTAGAAAAAGCTTATAAATTTTTAATTTATTGGCTTAATTCACATAATCATTATAAAATTTGTGGTAAAAGTCGACAAATTTGTCATGTTTCAAATGAAGAACCTTTTTATAATAAAAATCCTGAAAATTATTTAACAGAAATACAAATTCCTGTATTAAAAATTTGACCCTAACATGATGTTAGATGTTATACTGTTTTTAAAACGGAGGTGATTTTATTGAATAAATCATTTAAACTTGAAATAATCGGAGATGTTTCAAAAAATGGTGTTTTAAAAGTAAAAAAAGATTTCTTAAAAGGTCTAAAATATATTGAAAATTTTAGTCATCTGATACTTATATATTCTGATGAATTGTATATTTTAAAAGAAAGAGTATTCAAAATAAAGAATATTGATTCAAAACTTGGATATATAAAATTAGAAGGTTTAGAAAATAAAGAGTTATTAGTTTATGATATAAAGCCTTATTTTCCTTCAGAAGATAATATAAAAGATTTTAATTTTAATCCAAATCTTTTTGAAAATATTTCAAATATTAAAAATCTTTCTATAGAACAAAAAGGGCTTATTTTAAAAAAAAATGGAAAATATAAACTAAAAATAGAGAATAATGATTTTTTAAATTCATTTGAAATTAATTCATATATAAAAATATTTTGGTGGTTTGACAGATTTGATAAAGTAAAATATAGAAAAACATTAATTTGTAATCCCCCTTATGAAAATGCTCCAAAAACTGGTGTTTTTGCTTCTAGATCTCCTGTAAGACCTACTCCTATAGCTTTGACAATTGCTAAGATAATTGATATAAAAAAAGATGAAATATATGTTACTGAACTTGAATGTTTTGATCATACTCCTTTAATCGGTATACTGCCTTATAACAATAATGATTCTATTTTAAATGCTAAAATACCTAAATGGCTCTCTCACTGGAGAGATAGCATAGAAGAAAATGAATACTCTGATGGAAAGTTAAATATAATAAATTCTTATCTTGAAGATACTATTTTTAACTATTCTAATCCAAAGAGAAAATTGGAACTAAATAAAAAAAACTTTTATAAAAAAAATAGTCTTAAAATTAATGGAGCAAGACATAATAATTTAAAAAATATTGATGTTGAAATTCCTTATGGAACAATAACGAGTATTACTGGTGTGAGTGGCAGTGGTAAGTCAAGCTTAGCTTTTGATACTTTATATTCTGAATGTAGAAAAAGATTTCTCGATGCTTCTGGTGAAAATTCTTTAAATGATAATTCTGATTTTGATAGTATAGAAGGTATTATTCCTGCAATAGCAATTTCTCAAAATTCATTAGGACAAAATATATATTCAACTGTTGGTACTGCAACTGGTATGATAAATCAATTAAGAATACTTTTTTCAACAATTGGTATAAGGCATTGCCCAAAATGTGGAAATCCTGTTATCCCAATGACTGAAGATACTATAGAAAATATATTATTAAATTTAGATAATTATAAAATAGAAGATATTTATGGAAAAACTCATAATGATTTTAGATTAGCTTTGAATATAGGAAAAGGTGTTTTTTATTTAATTCTTGCTTCAGATAAAAAAATGGTTTTACAAACAAATAATACTTGTAGCAAATGTGGTAAAATTCTTTTTGATATTTCTCCTTCTATGTTTAGTTATACAAATCCAGAAAGTATGTGTCCTGTATGTAATGGAAAGGGTGAAATTTATGATGTTGATGTTGACTCAATTATACAAAATCCAGAAATTTCTATTTTAGATGGAGCTTCAAAACTTTGGGGTAAACTAAGAGTCTTTTTAAAGAATCCAAATCACAATTGGATAAGAGGTCAAATAATAGCTCTTGCAAATGAAATGAATATTGATTTAAATCTTCCTTGGAAAGATCTTCCCGAAGAGTTTAAAAAACAAGCGATTTATGGCAGTAATGGAAGAAATGTGACTTTGAATTTTAGTAATAATAAAAGTGGAAGAAACGGGAATATTACAAGACCTGTTGAGGGTGCTTATCATATAATAAAAAGACTTGTTTCGGATGAAAAAGCTTCAAAATCAAATATTGGTTATATGAAAAAAATCAAGTGTAATTATTGTGATGGTGAAAGACTTAATATTGAAGGAAGATCTGTTACTATAAATAAAATTAGATACCCAGAAATATTATCAATGTCTCTAAAAGAACTTAAAAAGTGGTGTGAATCTTTATATTCCACTATAACTGATTATCAATATGATTTTATATCTCCTATTTTGAAAAAACTTATTTATGATTTAAGTACCTGTAAAGAACTTGGATTAGATTATCTTTCTTTAGATAGATCCGTTACGACTCTATCAGGTGGAGAACTTCAAAGATTAAAACTAGTATCTCAATTTGGAAGTAATATTTCTGGTGTTCTTTATGTTATGGATGAGCCTACAGCTGGACTTCATCCAAAAGATTATGAAAAATTAATAAAAATAATTAAAAATTTAAAGGAAAATTCAAATACTATATTACTTGTTGAACATAATAAAAACATTATTAAAAGTTCAGATAGAATAATCGATATTGGGCCTAAAGCAGGCAAAGATGGAGGAAACATTGTTTTAGATGGAGAAATAAATGATATTTTAAATAATAATAATAATGTCTCTGAAACTATAGAGTATATAAAAAATGATAAAAATTTATTTATTCCAAAAAACAAACATAAAAATATTAATTTCATAGAATTTGAAGATATTAAATATAATAATTTAAAAAATATATCTATAAAAATTCCACTTAAATCATTAACTTGTATTACAGGAGTAAGTGGTAGTGGTAAATCAAGCTTATTGGAAGGCGTTTTATTTCCTACTTTTAATAAAAATAGAGAGATTAATTGTAAATATACTGTAAGAGAAAAATTTAAAAAAATAATTCTTGCTGATCAATCACCTATTGGAAGAACTCCAAGAAGTGTACCAGCAACTTATATAGGTATAATGGACGAAATTAGAAATATTTTCTCTGAAAAAAATAATATAAATTCAAGTTATTTTAGCTTTAATTCACCTGATGGACAATGTGATAATTGTAAAGGTTGCGGTGAAATTAAAATAGATTTTATAAATACTTGGTCAAAATGTCCAGCATGTGATGGTAAAAGATATAAGAAAAAGATTTTAGATTTTGACTTTGATGGAAAAAATATATTTGATATTCTTAAAATGACTATAGAAGAAGCTTTTGATTTTTTTCATAAAAATAAAAATAAAAAAATATACAATGTTCTAAATATATTGATGGATGTTGGATTAGGTTATTTGAAGTTAGGACAAAATTCAGCCACATTATCTGGTGGCGAAGCTCAAAGGCTTAAACTTGCTAAAGAACTTTGTAAATCTTCTGGAAAAAATGATCTTTACTTGTTAGATGAACCTACTACAGGACTTCATTTTTCTGATATTCAAAATTTATTAACTCTTTTTAGAAAACTGACAGACAAAGGATGTACCATAATAATAATTGAACATAATCCAGATGTTATCAAAAATGCCGACTGGGTAATTGATATAGGCCCAGAAAGTGGAGAATTTGGTGGTGAAGTTATAGTTCAAGGAACTCCCAAAATTGTTTCTGAAAATATTAATAGTTATACTGGAAAATATTTAAAAGTTAGCTCAGACTAATTTTTGGAGACGAGTTTAAATTTAGTTTAAGATATATATAATATTGTCTTTTCGGTATATAAAAGTCAATATGGAGCAGAAAGAAACCCTTTTAATAAGTATAATAATTTATGATATTCTAACTATAATTTATTTAGGAGGGTTTTTATGAAGGGTAAAGATTTAATAACTATAGGAATTTTCTCGGCTATTTATTTCGTTATAAACTTTACGTTTATGTTATTATCTGGTTTTTCACCTTATATATGGATTTTAATGCCTGGTTTAATAGCTATTTTTACAGGTATACCTTATATGATAATGATTTCTAAAGTTCAAAAATTTGGAGCAATTTTTATTATGGGGTTAATAACTGGTTTATTATATTTTATAACTGGTCAATTTACAATTGTTATATTAATTACATTTATTATTTCTTGTGGAATTGCCGAACTAATTCGTTATATTTCGAAGTATAAAAATTTTAAAGGTAATATGTTTTCTTTCGTATTTTTTTCACTAGGAATGATTGGATCACCTTTACCAATATGGCTTTTTAAAGAAGATTTTTTAGCTCAAATTTCAAGTCAAGGTATGCCAGAAGAATATGTTAGTACATTGAATTCTATTGCTTCCAATGGTATGCTTGCAGTTTTATTCATTGCACCAATTTTAGGTGCATTTATAGGAGCTTGGATAACTAAAAAACTTTTTAATAAACATTTTAAAAAGGCTGGTATTGTATGATGTTTGATTTAAACAATAGTTTTACTTTAGATCCAAGAACAGAAATACTTCTTTTATTTATATAGAAACTTCTTTAGTTTTTTTTATAGCTATTCTTCTTTTTTTATGTGGCTGTAGAAAACATTCTTTTTATTGGTTATTATCTTTTTTATTTTTATTAATAATTCAATATTTTTTGTTTCCAATTGCACCGAGTATATTTATTAATTTATTTTCTATAATTGTTATGTATTCAAGAAAAATTTTCCCTTGTTTAATGTTTGGAACTTTGATAATAAAAAAAACTCCTGTAAGAGCTTTTATTTTAGCTTTACAAAAATGGAAAATCCCACAAAGTATTATAATACCTTTGGCCATAACTATAAGATATTTTCCCGCATTAAAAGAAGAAAGAAATCATATTAAAGATGCTTTTAAATTAAGAGGAATTAAAGGATTTAAAAAATTTGAGTCTTATTTAGTTCCAATTATGATTTCTGCAACAAATACTTCAGAAGAATTAAGTGCTGCAGCCGTGACAAGAGGAATAGAAAATCCAATAAAAAAAACTTCTTTAATAGATCTGAATTTTCATTATATTGATTTTTTTTCTCTTTTAATTGGTATAATTTTTCTTTTTGTGTCTATAATTTTAAGAATCGAGAATGTGATATAATGATTGAATTAAAAAATATTATTTTTGGTTATAATAAAGATAATATAATTTTAAAAAATATTAATTTAAATATCTTAAAAAATGAATGTATTTTATTATGTGGTAAAAGTGGTTCAGGTAAAACAACTTTAACTAAACTTATAAATGGTATAATTCCACATTTGACTGAAAATTTTTATTTTAATGGAAAAGTTTTATGTAATGACTTTGATATCAAGAATCATAAAATGTATGAAATTTCAAGAATTATAGGATCCGTATTTCAAAATCCAAAATCTCAATTTTTTAATATTGATTCTAATAGTGAAATTGTCTTTGGGCTTGAGAATAATGGTATACCTCAGAAAAACATAGAATTAAGATTAAAAGAAACTATAAATTCTTTAAAAATCGAGAAATTATTGAACAGGAATATATTTAAAATGTCTGGCGGAGAAAAACAAAGTCTTGCTTTCGCCTCAGTTTTTGCAATGAATCCTGAAGTATTTGTATTAGATGAACCTACCGCCAATTTGGATGAAGAATCTATATCAGTTTTAAAAAACATACTAAAAAAAATAAAATCTGAAGGAAAAACAATTATAATAGCTGAACACAGACTTTTTTATCTTAAAGATATTGTTGATAGAGTAGTTTTAATGAAAGATGGTTATATTTCTAAAATTTTTAACTCTAAGGATTTTTTTTCTTTAAATTTTGAAAATAGAGTTGATATGGGACTAAGATCTATAAATAAAGAAACTATAAATTTAAAAAATACTCCTAATGTTTATTCTAAAAATATTTTAAAAGTTAATAATCTTTCATGTAAAATTAAAAATAAAATAATTTTTAATAATATATCTTTTGAAGTTAAACAAGGTGAAATTCTTGGAGTTTTAGGGAAAAATGGTTCTGGGAAAAGTACTTTAATGAGATGTATTACTGGACTTATTAAAGAATATGAAGGATATATAAAATTCAATGATATTAAACTGAATCATAAAAAAAGAATAGATTATTGTTATATGATAATGCAAGATGTTAATCATCAGCTTTTTAGTGAAAGTGTATGGAATGAATGTAATATCGATGGTCATTCTAACGATTTGGATATTGAAAATGTTTTAAATAATTTTAATTTAATCGATTTTAAAGATTCTCATCCAATGTCACTTTCTGGCGGACAAAAACAAAGACTTGCAATTGCTACAGGTATTTTATCAAATAAAAAAATACTTATATTTGATGAACCAACAAGTGGATTAGATTATGATAATATGATTAAAGTTAGTTCTATGATAAAAAAACTTTCTAAAAATCATATTATTATTGTAATAACTCATGATATAGAATTTTTGAATAATACTTGTTCAAAAATTTTACAGATGAACAATTTTTAAATAATTGAAGATAAAAGGAGATTTTTATGATTTATAATAAAAATAATCTTGGAGATAATGTGAATAAAATTTGTGAGAATGAAGATTGTACAGTTTTTGAAATGCATAATGATACTGGAGATGGAAAAATGATTTTATATGATGTTTTTCCTGGAATATCATTAATGTATAATGATTTTTATATGGAAAAAACTGAATCAAAATTCGAAACTCCCGAAAATATTTTTTGTATTGATCATTGTAGAGAAGGAAGAATACAATGGAATATTAAAGATGATTTGTTCATGTACTTAAAACAAGGAGACTTAAGAATTGATGATAGAGATAATCATAAAAAAACTTTTGAATTTCCAATAAAGCATTATCATGGTATTACTATATGTTTTTATTTGGATAAAGCTGAATATTCAATAAAAAAAGCACTTGATGGATTCCCAATTAATATTGGATCATTAAAAAATAAATTCTTAAATAAAACTGATTATTTTGTTTTAAGATCTGAAAAATCCATTGAACATATTTTTTCTGAATTATATTCAGTACCAAATGATATTAAAAAACAGTACTTTCAGATTAAAATACTTGAATTGTTACTTTATTTAAGTGTTATTGATATTTCAAAAAATAATGAAAAACCTCCTTATTTTTATAGGTCTCAAGTAGAAAAAGTAAAATCAATTGAAAAATTTATAACTGAAGATATTGAAAAACATTATACTTTAGATTTTTTAGCTAAAAGGTTTGATATATCATTAACTTCTATGAAGAATTGTTTTAAAGCTATTTATGGAAATTCTATTTATTCTTATATTAGAGTTTATAGAATAAACCAAGCTGCTATTATGTTAAGACACACAAAAAAAAGTATTGCTTTTATTGCTGGTGATGTTGGTTATGAAAGTCCAAGTAAATTTTCTGTTGCTTTCAAAGATATTATGGGAAAAACTCCTTTAGAATATAGAAAATCTTTTTTATAATTCATAATTTTATCGTATTAAATGTCTAAATGGTATATTTTTTATCTTTATGGAGCTGAAGTTTTTTTTATTATAAGCTATAATTACTTTAGTTAGGCATACCTAACTAAATTTTTTTTTGTGAGGTGTTTTTATCCATGAAGAATAAAAAATGGATGAGAGTTGTCTTTGAATTTGCAACTTTTTGTAAATGGAAGATTTTTTTCTCAGTTATTTTTGCAATTATAAGTGTTTTAGGTGGATTTATTCCTTATATTGCTGTTTATAATATTTTAAATATTTTTTTTGAAGGTAATCCTGATTTAAAAGATATTATTTTTTGGTCTTTGATATGTTTTCTTGGCTATTTCGGTAAATTGTTATTTTATGCCTTTTCAACTACACTTTCTCATATTTCAGCTTATTCCATTTTGGAACAAATACGTTTACGTTTGATCAACAAATTACTTAAAGCACCACTTGGAACTGTTTTGAATGAAACTTCTGGTAAATTTAAAAATGTTATTGTTGATAGAGTTGAAACAATTGAATTACCTCTTGCACATATGATTCCAGAAGGTATTTCTAATTTAATTCTACCATTATTTGTTTTTTCTTATTTATTATTTATTGACTGGCGTATGGCCCTTGCTTCACTGATAACCGTACCTTTACCCTTAATTTTATTTTCTTTTGAAATGAAAAAATTTAATAAAAAATATTCCGATTATATGAAAGCTTCAAATCATGTTAACAGTGTTATTGTTGAATATATAAATGGTATAGAAGTTATTAAAACTTTTAATCAATCTTCAAAATCTTATGAAAAATTCAGTGATTCTGTAAAATTTTTTAAAGATTATACTTTAGATTGGTTTAGAAGTACATGGAAATTGATGAATTTTACAGCAACTTTTTTACCCTCTTCATTATTAGGTACAATTCCTATAGGTATGATTTTATATATTAATGGTTCATTAAGCCCATCTGAATTTGTAATGTGTTTAATTCTTTCTATGGGAATAATATCTCCTTTGATGTGGTTTACAACGGCTATTAATGATTTAAAAACAATCGAATATGCTGTAAACGATGTTAATAAAATTTTAAATATTGAAGAATTGAAAGATAATGAATTATGTATTGATTTAAAAGATTATAGTATCAATTTAAATGATGTTTCATTTTCTTATAATAATGAATCTAATGCCATTGATAATATAACTCTTAATATTCCTCAAGGAGAATTTCATGCTCTTGTTGGTCCTTCAGGTGGAGGAAAATCAACTATAGCAAGGTTAATTAGTAGATTTTGGGATATTGATTCGGGTTCTATAAAAATAGGTGGAGTTGATATAAAAGATATACCTTTAACTCAATTAAGAAATATTATAAGTTTTGTAACTCAAGATAATTTTTTATTTGATTGTTCTATATTAGAAAATATAAGAATTGGAAATTCAGATGCAACTGACGAAGAAGTTTTTAATATTGCCAAAAAAGCTCAATGTGATGATTTTATAAAAAAATTACCTAATGGTTATCATACAGAAGCTGGTGAAGCTGGCAAAAAACTTTCTGGTGGAGAAATGCAAAGAATAACAATAGCAAGAGCAATGCTTAAAAATTCTCCAATTCTTATTCTTGATGAAGCAACAGCTTTTACAGATTCTGAAAATGAAGATAATATTCAAAAATCTATTTCAGAATTAACTAAAAATAAAACATTAATCGTCATAGCTCATCGTCTTTCAACAATTAAAGATGCCGATAATATTGTAGTTTTAAATAATGGAAAAATTGTAGAACAAGGAACACAAGATTATCTTTTAAGAAATTGTAATTTATATATTGAAATGTGGAAATCTCATATAGGCTCTAAAAGTTGGGCCGCAGGAAATAGAAAGGAAGATTTTTATGTTTAAAATAATTAAAAGAATTATAATTTGGATAGGTGATTATAAATCACGTTTGTATAAAGGTTTTGTTTATTCTTTTTTTAATTCATTATTTATTGCATTTCCTATTATGGCTGGTGGTTTTGCAATGAATATGATATATGATGATTTT
Source organism: Oceanotoga teriensis (assembly GCF_003148465.1). Lineage (NCBI taxonomy): Bacteria > Thermotogati > Thermotogota > Thermotogae > Petrotogales > Petrotogaceae > Oceanotoga > Oceanotoga teriensis. The sequence goes on along the minus strand of NZ_QGGI01000006.1, from coordinate 101,449 downwards.
AAAAATGTACAAAAAATTAATCCTATTTGGATATTATACATAACTTTGTTTATATTTTTATCTGTTTTGGGACGTTTTTATACTTCTTATCGTCGTGCAGTATTACAAGATAGTATAATATATGAATTAACTGCAAAACAAAGAATTTATATAGGAGATGTTTTAAAACGTGTTCCACTTGGTTTTTTTCAAAGTAATAAATCTGGTGATATTACTACATCTGTAACTAATGATCTTTCATATTTAGAAATGTATGGTATGAAAATGATAGATACCGTTATAAATGGTTATATAAGTGTTTTTACGCTTATTTTATGTTTATGTTTTTTTAATATTTATCTTGCTTTTTCTGCTTTAATAGGTGTTATTTTTTCAACATTAGCTTTACATTTTCTTGGAGTTAAAAGCAAAAATAATTCATCTGCACATTTGAAATCTCAAAGTCGTATGGTTGGCTCAACTATTGAATATCTTAAAGGTATTCCTATTATAAAATCTTTTGGTAAAGAAAATTTTGCCATAAAAAATATAGAAAAAGCTTATGAAGAAAGTAAAAATATTAATATTAAAATTGAAAAAAATTTTGTTCCATTCAATTGTTTTCATCTTTTCAGTCTTAAATCAGCTTCTGTTTTATTAATATTTCTTTCCGCATATTTTGCTTTAAATGGCGATATGAGTATTCCATATATGGCAATGATGATGATATTTTCTTTTGTTATATTTGGTCATGTTGAAACTATTAATAATGCTGTACATGTTTTGAAAATGATAGATACAAATATGGATAAAATAGAAAAAATTGAAAATGCCGAATTTATAGATAAAGATGGTTCTGATATTAAGTTGAATTCTTTTGATATAAAATTTGATAATGTTTCATTTTCTTATGATAAAAATTTAGTTTTAAATAATGTTTCATTTAATATAGATCAAAATACTACAACAGCTATTATAGGTCCATCTGGAAGTGGAAAAACAACTATATGTAATTTAATTGCAAGATTTTATGATATAGATTCAGGTAATATTTTTATTGGAAATGAGAATATAAAACTTTTTACCTGTGATAGTCTTTTAAAAAATATTAGTATGGTTTTTCAAAGAGTTTATCTATTTAATGATAGTATTTTTAATAATATAAAATTTGGAAATCCCAATGCAAGCAGAGAAGAGGTCATCATTGCTTCTAAAAAAGCTCGTTGCCATGATTTTATAATGTCTTTTCCAAAAGGTTATGATACTTTAATTGGAGAATCTGGAGCTTCACTTTCTGGTGGAGAAAAACAAAGAATTTCAATAGCAAGAGCTATTTTAAAAAATTCTCCAATTGTAATTTTAGATGAAGCCACTGCAAGTATTGATCCAGAAAATGAACATTTTATACAAGAGGCACTTAATGAATTAACACATGGAAAAACAATAATAATAATAGCTCATCGCTTAGCAACAATCAAAAATGCTGACCAAATATTGGTATTAGATAATGGAAAAATTGTTCAAAAGGGAATTCATTCTGAACTTATAAAAGAAAATGGCCTTTATAAAAAGTTTTTAGATATTCGAAAAAATGCTGAAGGTTGGAAAATTTTAAAAGATTGAAAAATTTGCTCATCTGTAAAAAAGATGAGCAATTTTTATTTTTTTTGTTAATTTCAAATGATATAATTTACATAAGTTAGGTTAATCTAATTATATTTTATGATTTAATTGGAGGAAATTTATATGCGAATGGATTTAAATGATCTTATTAAATATTTTGGAAATATGTCTTTCAATATAAAAGGAGTTTATCATTGTAAAATAAATCCTGGAAGATTTGGTGTACAAAGATCAGCTCCTTTTCCTGGGTTTATTTTTCCTCTTAATGGTAAAGCAAAATTTTCTTTTAATGATAATCCATATATTGCTGGTACAGGGAACATAATTCATGGTTCTGCTTCTTCTAAACTTCAAAAAAAAGTACTTGGAACTGATTATTGGGAGTTTATTTCTATTTTATATGATACCAAAGAAATAAAAACTGATATAAGTTTATCAAATATTCATTTTGAAGTTAATACATATAATAATATAAAATTAAATGAAATTTTATTTAAAATCTATAAAGAATTTAATGAAAAAACTTTAATTTCTGAATTTAGAACAGAAACTCTTTTCAGAAATATCCTTGAAGAAATTTTTATAAGCGCCCAAAATAATGAAATAGATAAAAAAAATTCTTCTCACCTTTTTAATCAAGTATGTTCTTATATAATGGATAATTATATGAATAATATAAGCGTTAAAGAAATATGCAATAAAAATAATATAAATGAGAATCATTTATATTATATTTTTAGAAAACATATTAATATGGGCCCAGGGGATTATATCATTAAAATTAGACTTGATAAAGCCAAAGAATTTTTAATAAATAATAATTATCCTATAAATGTCATTGCAAAGAATGTTGGATATCCGGATGCTTTATATTTTAGTAGATTATTTAAAAAATATTATAATATTTCTCCAACTAATTATAGAAAAAAATTCAGGAATTGTCCATATGATTTTCAGGATATTGCTATTCCAATATAAATTGATTTTTGATATAATATTTTTTGAATAAATTAGCGTAAACTAATTTTTGTAGAATTAAAAATATTGGAGGAATATTCATGAAAAAAATTTTAGTTTTGATTTTATCAATTTCTATTTTTTCATCATTGTTGGCTTTTGCTCATAACAATGAATGGCCAAAAACTATTATAGATGCCACTGGCAAAAAAATTGTTCTTAAATCTCAACCAAAAAAAATTGCTATTCTTCATTCTTTATATCTAGAATATTTTATGGCTTTAGGTACTCCACCAGCTGCTTCTGCAGGATCTTCAACTGGTACAGCTATGAAAGCTCTAGAAGAATGGGAAACACTTAAACCTTATTCCAATGGTGAAAAAATAATTGATTTAGGTAGTGCTCGTAGTTTAAATTTAGAAGCAATTCTTGCATCAAATCCTGATGTAATAGTTACTTTTAAAGGACAGGGTCATGTTAATGAACTTTATAATCAGTTAAATGAAATTGCTCCTGTTATATTACTTGATTTTTCAAAATCTTGGCAAGAACAAACTATGGATGCAGCTAAAATAGTTGGAAAAGAAGAGTTTGCAAAAGAATTTATCAAAGAAACTGAAGAAATAATTGAAAACACAAGAAAAATTTTAAGTGAAAAAAATGATAAAACATTCGCTTTATTTCGTACTGATGGTAAATCTTTTATAACACGTGGCAATGAATTTTATTATAAGACTTTTGGATTGAAGGCTCCTGAAAATTACCCTTATGATTATAAAACTATTTCTTTAGAGACTGTCGCCGAAATGAATCCTGATTATATAGCTTTTCAAAATTATGTAGATCTTTCAAAAACATTTGTTAAAACCCAAGAGTCTTTTTCAGTTTGGTATTTAATAAAAGCAGTTAAAAATAATCATATTTTTTATTTCGATGATTCTTTAAATACTTTTGGACCTCTTGCTTTAAGAGTTACAGCTGAAAAACTTCTTGAAATTTATTCAAAATAATTTTTGATATATAAGCGGTACAGCCTTTTATATAGACTGTACCAATTTTTTTATATTTTGATTTTTATAGGAGGTAATCTTTTGAGTGCAAAAATTAAAAATGAAAGAAAAAATTCCAAAATATTTTTTATTATTATGACTTTTGGAAGTTTTTTACTTTTTTTATTGATACAGTTTTCAATAACAAGAGGTGCTTCTGATATTTCTTTTAAAGATGTTTGGACAGCTTTTTTTAGGTTTGACAATGAAAATATGAAACATTTAATAATAATAGATTTACGTTTGCCAAGAATAATTGCAAGTGCCTTGGTTGGGGCAGCTTTTGCAGTTTCTGGAGCTATTATGCAAGGAACAACGAGAAATCCTCTTGCTGATTCTGGGCTCATGGGTTTAAATGCTGGTGCAGCTTTTGCTTTATCAATTTGTTTTGCTTTTTTTCCTAATATTGGTTATATATACATAGTATTTTTTTCTTTTTTAGGTGCAGCTTTTGGTTCTTTTTTAGTTAAAGGAGCAACTTTTTTTAGACATGGAAAATCTTCACCAATGAGACTTGTTTTAGCTGGAGTTGCTGTTAGTGCCCTTTTATCTGCATTAAGTCAAGGTATTGCTCTTTATTTTAATGTAGCACAAAATATAATGTTCTGGACAGTTGGTGGTGTTGCTGGTTCTAATTGGATTCAATTAAAAATTATTACTCCATGGATTTTATTAGCTTTGATTTTGTCAATACTTTTATCTAAATCAATTTCTCTTTTAAGCCTTGGAGAAGATGTTGCTAAAAGTCTTGGTCTTAATATAAAATTTATTACTATTTTGTCAACTTTAACAGTTTTGATCCTTGCAGGAGTTTCTGTTGCTGTTGTTGGCTCTGTAGGATTTGTAGGTTTGATCATACCACATATTTCAAGATATTTCGTTGGCGTTGATTATAGAAAAATCATTCCTTCTTCAGCAGTTTTAGGTGCTTTATTGATGGTCCTTGCCGATTTAGGATCCAGAACTTTAAATCCTCCATTTGAAACTCCTATAGGAGCTATAATTTCTCTTATAGGTACTCCTTTTTTCTTGTATCTTGCTAATAATGAGAGGAGAAAATTATAATGGAATATAAAAACAAAAAAAATTTATATAATGTTAATATTTTAATTATATGTTTTATTTTAATTTTAATTTTTTTCATTTTGAGTATGAATACAGGATATATAAAACTTTCTCCATTGGATACTTTAAAAACTTTATTTGGAGGAGGATCAACAAAAGAAAATCTTATTTTGTTTAAGTTTAGATTGCCTCGAATTGTAATCTCTATTTTAGTAGGTATGGCTCTTTCTTTGTCGGGTTGTATAATTCAAGATATAAGTAAAAATGCTCTCGCAGATCCTGGACTTCTGGGTATTAATGCAGGAGCTGGTTTGATGATAATTGTTTATGTTTTATTATTTGGAACTAATACATTTTTTTCTATTTTTACTTTACCTTTTTTAGCAATTATTGGCGCTGGTATAACTGCTATAATTATTTATATTTTAAGTAAAAATAAACATGAAGGTATAAAACCAATTAGATTAATCTTAAATGGTATAGCAATTCAAGCAGGTATTTCTGCTTTAACAACTATTTTAGTCGTTAAATTGGATGATACACAATTTGATTTTGTTGCTTCATGGCAAGCGGGGAGTATTTGGGGAAGTAATTGGTATTTTGTTTTAGCACTTTTACCTTGGATTTTGATTTTTGTTCCATATTTACTCTTTAAATCAAAAATACTCGATATTTTAAATCTTGATGATGATGTAGTTAAAAGCCTTGGGGTTTCTATAAATAAAGAAAAAAGAAGATTATTAATGGTTTCTGTCATTCTTGCTGCTTCTGCTGTATCAATAAGTGGAGGTATAAGTTTTGTGGGATTAATCGCCCCACATCTTTCAAGAAGATTAGTAGGTCCCAAACATTCTATATTATTACCAACTTGTGCTATAACAGGTTCTATACTTGTATTAGCTGCTGATACAATTGCCAGAACTATAGTACAACCATCTGAAATACCTACAGGAATAGTTGTTGCAATAATTGGTGCTCCTTATTTTTTATATCTTTTAATTAAAAGTAAATTATAATGAGAGGAAGATTTGTATGGAATGTATGAATTCAAAAGAATTAAATATAGCTTATGATAATAATTTAATCGTTGAAAATTTGAATATAAAAATTTTCGAAAAAAAAATAACTACAATAATTGGTTCAAATGGTTGTGGTAAATCAACTATTTTAAAAGCTTTAGGCCGTTTATTAAAACCTAAGAGTGGATTGATTTATTTAAATGGAAAAGATATCAATAGTTTGAATACTAAAGAAATAGCTAAACAAATAGCTATTTTACCTCAAACACCTCAAGCACCCGATGGTTTAACAGTTGAAGAACTTATTTCTTATGGAAGATTTCCTCATCAAAAAGGTTTTGGAAAATTAAATTCTGAGGATACAAAAATAATTGATTGGGCTTTGAGTGTAACTAAATTAGAAGTTTTTAGAAATATTCCTATTGATAATCTTTCAGGCGGACAAAGGCAACGTGTTTGGATTGCAATGGCTCTCGCACAACAAACAGATTTAATTTTATTGGATGAACCTACAACTTATTTAGATCTTTCTTATCAATTAGATTTACTGGAACTTTTATATAAATTAAATAGAGAACAAAATCGTACTATTGTTATGGTTCTTCATGATCTCAATCTCGCTTCAAGATTTGCAGATTATATGATAGCTATAAAAAAAGGAAAAATTATTTCTTATGGAACACCTGAGGAAGTTATGAAAAAAGATATTTTAGAAAAAACTTTTAACATTGATGCAAATATCATAAATGATCCAAAAACAAAAAAACCTACATGTATTTCTTATGATTTAATAAAAGTATAATATTGATTTGAAAAATTAGGAGGGTTCTCTTTTATGAAGAAAATAGCTATTTATGGAAAAGGTGGAATTGGGAAATCAACAACAACTTCAAATATATCCGCTGCAATGGCTTCTATGGGATTTACAGTTATGCAAATTGGCTGTGACCCTAAAGCTGATTCAACTCGTAATTTAATGGGTAAAAAAATTCCAACAGTTTTAGATACTTTAAGAGTTAATGGTGATGCTACTCTTGAAGAACTCGTCGCTTTAAGTAATACAAATGTTTTATGTGTAGAAGCAGGAGGTCCTGTTCCCGGTGTTGGTTGTGCTGGAAGAGGTATAATAACGGCTTTTGAAAAACTTGAAGAATTAAATGCTTATGAAATATATAAACCAGATATTGTATTATATGATGTTTTAGGTGATGTTGTTTGTGGTGGTTTTGCAATGCCTATAAGGGGTGGTTATGCTGATGAAGTTTATATCGTAACTTCGGGAGAAATGATGTCTTTATATGCAGCTTCAAATATTTCTTATGCTGTTAAAAATTTTGAAAAACGTGGTTACGCTTCTTTAAAAGGTTTGATTTTAAATTCAAAAAATATAGAAAATGAAAGAATGCTTGTAGACAAGGCTGCTGATGAAATAGGTATTCCAGTTGTTTATCAAATTCCACGTAGTCATTATGTTCAAGATGCAGAGATTGATTTTAAAACAGTAATAGAAGTTTTTCCAGAATCAGATATGAGCGAGCATTATAAAAATCTTGCAAAATTACTTTTGGAGGATGTGAAATAAATTGAATGAATTTTCTCATTTAAATAAATTATCTAAAGTTAATTCAAATAGAGGTGTTAAGTTTTTAACTCCTGCTGTTCATAATGGAAGTCATTGTCCTATGCATAGAGCATCTATAATTGCAGAAAATATTAAAGGTTTATCAACTTTATTGGTAGGAATGCCAGAATGTACAATACATTCAAGACTTTTTAGTCCTAATCCAGAAGGTGAAAATAATGAATTTCATTGGTTATATGTTTTAAACTCTAATGAAGTTGTCTTTGGATGCCGTCAAGGAATTATAGATTCTTTAAAAAAAATGGATAAATTAGGTTCTAAAGCTATACTAGTTATTTTAACTTGTGTTCCTGAACTTATAGGTGAAGATATGGAAGGTATTTTAGAAGAAATTAATCATGAAATAGATGCTAAAGTTTCTTTTATTATGCTTGGACAATTTAAACATATAAGTTTTCCTTCAGGTTCTTGGAAGACAATGGAAGCTATGCATAAATTGATGTTAAAAAAAGAACAAAAAAATAATCAGGTTAATCTTTTAGGAGTCTCTTTAGACGGTCACAGTTCTATTCCGTTATTAGTTTCAGAATTAAAAAAAATTGATGCTAATATTCGTTATTTATCACCAGATTCAAGTTTATATGATTTCCAAAATTCAACTGATAGTGTTTTAAATATAGTTTTTTCACCTTATATGAAACCTTTGGCCATAAAAATGTATGAAGAATTTAAAATTCCATATATTTCTCTTCATGATATATATGATATTAAGAGTATAGATGATGCCTATAATAAAATTTCAAAATATTTTAATTTTGATTTAAATTCTTTCAATTCTTTAAGAAAAGAATCTTTAAAAATTGAAAAAGAAGCGAAAAAGAAGTTAAAAGATTTAAGTTTTATATTATCTCTTAGAATAGATTTACCAATTCCTCTTGGAATTTATTTAACAGAACTTGGTATGATTCCATTACTTTTTCATATAGAAGAATTTTATAATCATGATAAAGAAGATTCAAATAAACTTTTTTCTATGGGTGTTGATCCTTTTATATGTAAGATTACTAATATTGATTCAGATATTGAAATAATAAAAAAATTAAATTTTGATATGTGTTTTGGATATATTCCATATAACCAAAATATTCCAAATATAGGTAACATGTTTGATTTTTATGGTCAAGTTGGTTACGAACGTACTCTAAATTTATTAAATAGAATTTTGAAAGTTTATGATGCTATTAAAGGTGGTTTTTATAATGGGATTGCATAGATTTAAACCTGTTCCTTCGGGAAGAATGGGAATTTTGTGGACTCTTTCTACTATTAAAAATTCTGCAATTATAGAATTTGGATGTATGGGCCATATGCATTATAGTAGTGTTAGTTTAAAAAGAGCTGGAATTTATGAAGGAAGTAAGCTTTATTCAACTCATATTGATGAAACTGATATTTCTCTTGGACAAGTTAAAAGATTTGAAGATACTATTGATGAAGTTGTAAAAATTGAAAATCCAAAAGTTATTTTTTTAATTCCTTCTGCTATTCCTGAAATGATTGGAAGTGATATTTTTTCAATGACTGAAGAAATTAAATATAAATATCCAGAGATTATATTTATTCCTTTTGGCTTTGGAGGTTTTAATATTAATAAAAATAAAGGGGTTCAGGAAACTCTTTTTTCTTTATGTAAATCAATTCCAGTAAAATTAAAAAAAACTGAAAGACCAACTTTTAATATAATAGGTTCATGTGCTGATATTTTTAAGTTTAAAGAAGATTCGAATGAAATTATACGTATTATGAAAAATGCTTTTGATATTGACCCTTTATGTGTCTTAAGTTCTAATACTTCTATAGATGATATTCAAAAAATAGGAGCTGCTCATTTAAATATTGTTATTCGTCGTGAAGGGGTTAAATCAGCTAAATATTTGGAAAAAAAATTTGGTACTCCTTTTATTTTTGAAAGACCTTATGGCATTAAAGGAACTTCTTCTTGGTTAAAAAAAATATCAAATTTATGTAATTTTAATTTAAATTTAGATTATATAAATTTAGAAGAGGATTTGTTTAAAAAACAATCTTTTAATGTTATTCCTCATTTCAAACATATTATAAGAGATCATACAGAAGAATCTTTATTATCTTTAGGCGGACATGTTGATGTTGTAAGAGGTATTTTAAATTTTGGTTGTAATGAAATAAATCTCCCAAAAGGATTTTGTTGGAGTAATTGTCCTGATTTTTTTGATGATGATATTCCATTTTTAGAAGAAGAAATTTGGTTAAATTTTGTGAATAAACATGATAAAGGAATTTTAATGACCAGTGGAGAAATTTTAAAATGGATTGATAAAAATGATGAACTTCAAATTTCTAACCCAGATACTAAATGGCGTTTACATGATTATTCTGTTCCTTTTATTGGTTATAGAGGAGCTATAAATCTTGTTAATATTTGGATAAATGAAATAAATGATTAAAATTTAAACGTTTTTTTTAATTTAAGTTATGATATAATAAATATTGTAATATATTTTCTAATAATAAGTTAACTTTTGCTTTTTGAAACCAAATAGACTGGAGGTATTATTATGAAATCAAAACTAAGTCTTACAATGAAATTTCTGATACCTATAGTTATAATTTTAATTGTTTTGAGTAGTTTATTTTTAACAAGGCTTTATAATGAGATATATAATACTATTTATAAACAAAAACAAGAAACCCTTTTATATCTAGTTGATATTTCAAGTGGAATTATTAATTCTTTTGAAGAAAAATTTGAGAGTAATGAAATTTCTTTAGAAGATATTTATGAGCAGTTGAGAATTTTAATTCCTCAGATGAAGTATGATGATAATAATTATATTTTTGTTTATGATTTTAAAGGGAATATTGTAGTTCCTTATGGTGGAAGAAAAATAGGTGAGAATTTTATAAATATGCAAGATAGTGATGGAAAATATATTGTGCAAGATTTTATAGATATCGCTAAGAAAGATAAAAGTGGATTTTATGATTATAATTTTGAAAAACCTAATTCTAATTTAGTTGCACCAAAACTTTCTTATATCGATTCTTCTAATAGTTTAGATTTCTTTTGGGGAACTGGGTTTTATATAGATGATATTCAAAAAGAAGTTCTTAATGTTTTTATATCTGATTTGATACTTTTTATAATATCAACTATTATTTCTATAATCATTATAAGTTTTATAGGGTTTTTTATAAGGAAGAGGATTAAAAGCATTAATGAAAAAATTGCAGATTTTGGTTCTGGAAATTTAAAAGTTTCTTTTGAAGAAAAAGGTTCTGATGAAATTTCTTATATGTCCTATAATTTAAATATTATGGTCTCAAAACTAAGAACTATTGTTTCTGATATTATAGAAATTACTTCCAATTTAAATATTTCAAGTGATGAACTTAAAAAAGTTTCTGAAGAAAGTTCTTCTTCTACAGAAGAACTCGTCGCTCAAACTGATAATATAACCGATAATGCTATAAATGCAAGTTCTAATGTAGAAGAAATCTCTTCTGGAGTTCATGAAGTTGCAACAAGTGCTCAAATGGTTGCAAAAGCAGCTCAGGGGATTAATATTTCAGCTGAAGAGACTACCGAAGCTTCTGAGTCTGGTTCCGAAATAATAAAAAAAATAGAACAAACTATTAATTTGGCAAAAAATAAATCAGAAGAATCTCAAAAAGAAGTTTCCATACTTAAAGAACGTGCTGATAATGTTAGTAAGATTATAGAGACTATTAATTCTATAACTGAACAAACAAGTTTATTAGCTTTAAATGCAGCCATTGAAGCAGCTCGAGCAGGTGAAGCTGGTAAAGGTTTTGCAGTTGTAGCAGAAGAGATCAGAAAACTTGCTGAAGAGAGTTCTAAAGCAACTTCTGAAATAGGTATTATTTTACAGGATATTAGAAGTTCTACTTCTTCTGTTAATGATTCATCAATAGAAAATACTAATATAATAACTCAAATTTATAATGAGATGGGAAGAGTAACCTCTCAATTTGATAGAATTAAAAATATGGTTGAGAAGATGAATTCAGAAATAGAAAATATGACAGCTACAAGTGAAGAACAAAGTGCTTCAGCTGAAGAAATGGGAGCTGCAATGACAAAAGTTTCTTCTATTGTAAATGAAATTGCTTTACAAATAAAAGAATCTTCTAAAGCAATAGACAGTCTTTCTACAGTACAGAATGATTTACATTATAAAGCTGAAAATCTTGATACTGTTTCTAAAAATTTAAAAAATATTATCTCACAGTTTGATGTTTAATACTGAAGGGCATTTTAAAAATTTAAAATGCCCTTTTTTATATTGGATTTATGTTTATTCCATTTATTTCAGCACCTATTATTATCATCATACTTGTTATATATAACCAAATTAATAGTATTATTATTCCCCCTAAACTACCATACATTGTAGAATAATTTGCATAATTGTTTATATATAATGAAAATATATGAGAAGATATTATCCAACCTATAGTTGTGAATACTGCACCAGGAATTGTTTGTTTTAATTTTATTTTTAAATTTTTTTGTTGTGCAGGAGCTATTTTATAAAGCATTGCAAAAGTCAATATCATAGCGATTAAAGGTATTACTTTTCTTATTATTTCCCAAAAATCTTTAAAAAATTTTGAAACTCCAAAATATACAAATATTTTGTTTCCTATTATTTGTCCAAATACAAGCATTGTTAAAACTATTATTATTAATAATGCCAAGAATATTGTAAAAATTAATGAAATTAATTTTATTTTTATATATGATCTGTTTTCTATTATGTTATAAGCTTTATTTATAGCTCTTATCATCGCTGTTATTCCTATTGATCCAGTCCATAATGTCAATATAAAACTTATAGATAAAAGAGTTCCAGAACTATTATGAGAGATTTCTTTTATTATGTTATTTAAAAGTTGTTGAGTTTGTTCCGGTAATGTTATTATTAATTCACTTATCAGTATTTCATGGGGTATTCCCGTATAATTTAATATATTTAAAAAGAATATCAAAAATGGAAATATAGAAAGTATTAGAAAATATGTTAGTTCTCCACTTATTGCATTTACTTGATCTTTTTGTATTTTTTTATAGAGTTTATAAATTTTTGTTTTATTCATTTAAATCCCTCTTTTTATAATACTTCCTTTTTTATTTGGTATTATTTCTATCTTCGAATTTATTCTTTCTTTTAATTCATTTACATGAGATATTATTCCAACCATTCTTCCATTTGCATTTAATTGAGACAATACTTCTATTGCATTATCTAAAGAGTTATTATCAAGACTTCCAAATCCTTCATCTATAAATATAGTATCTAAAGATACGCCACCAGAATGTTTTTGTACTATATCCGCAAGGCCTAAAGCTAACGATAAAGCCGCTTTAAAACTTTCTCCTCCGGATAAAGTTTTTATTTCTCTTTCTTTAGCTGTATAATTATCAAATACCATTATTTCAAGTCCTTCATTTTTTCTTGCATCTAATACTTTTGAAGCTCTAAAAAGTTTATATCTATTTTCAGTTAATTTTTTTAATCTTTGATTTGATTGATCTAATATTTCTTCAAAATAATAAGCAAGTACATATTTGCTTAAACTTATTCTAGATTCATTGTTGCCTTTTGCAATATCTCTCAATTCTTTTATCATTTTATAATTTTTTTCTTGTTTTTCTGTTTCTTTTTGAATTTCATTTATTTCTTCAATAATTGATTTAAAATCTTTTATTTTATAGTCTATATTTGACTCTTTTTTTATTAATAATTCAATTTCATTTTCAGTTTTTTCTATTTCTTTTAATATTGGATTTTCATCTGTTTTTTGTAGATTTTTTGTCATTTCTTCAAGATTTTTTAATATAATTTTTTTATTTTGAGTTTGTTCATCATATTCTTTTATTTCTTCTTCTAATTTGTTTATTTCATTTATTTTATTTTTAAATTTTTTATATTCCTCTAAATCTTTCATTTTATATTCTTCTAATTTTTCTTTTAATTCTTTTAATGTGTATTCTATTTTTTCATTTAAAATTCCAATATCTTCTTTTAATAAATTTATTATACCTTTTTGGGAGTTTATTTTTTCTAATAATTGATCATTTTCTTTTTTATAAAATTTATATTTTTCTTCTATTTCTTGTATAAATTTAATATTTTTATCTCTTTCTTTTATTATTTCTTGTTCTGTTTTATTTTTTATTTCATTTTTTATTTGATCTATTTTTATTTTTTCTTCTGTTTCAGTTTTTTTTATTTGATCTATTTCAATTTGTATACTTTTTTCTTCTTTCTCATATTTTTTTAAATTTTCTTTTATTTGTTTATTATTTTCTTTTATTTGTTTTATTTCTTCTATTTGATTTCTTTCTTTTACATATTTTTCCATTAATTTTTCTAATTCTTCTTGAGTTTCTTTAATTAAATTTTTTATATGTTTTTTTTGGTCTAATTCATTTTTTATATTTTTTTCTTGACATATTCTTATATATTCATGTTTTATAAATGATTCTAATTCATTGTATTTTTTATTTATTATTTCATATTTTTTTTGTATATTTTGTTTTTCTTCTTCTTCTTTTTCTATTTTTTTATTTAAATATTCTATTTCTTCTTGATTTATGATTTCGGTGTGAGTTTTTGCTGGATTTGGGTGATTTATAGAACCACATACTGGACATGGTTGACCTTCTTTTAATGTTTCTGCAATTTTATAAGACTGATTTTTTAATAATTTTTCTATTTTTTCATTTTGTTCTTTTCTGAGATTTTGTAAGTTCATTTCGATAGAATTTTTTTCTTTTTGTTTTTTTTCATATTCTTCTAAAGTTGTTTCAAATTGTAGGTATTTTTGATCAATAATTTTAATTGATTTTAAGATTTTTTGTTTTTCTTTTATATGTTCATTTGTCATTGTTGAATCTATATTTTCACTTTCTTCTATATATTTTTCGTTTTTTTCAAGATTTATTTTATTTATGTCTATAATTTTTTGTTTTTCTTTTATATATTTTTCTTTTTCATATAATTGTTTGCTTATTTTTTTATAAAATTCTTCTTTTTCTTTTAAAATCTGTATTTTTTTTATATTTTCTTCTAATTCTTCATTTAATTTTTTTATTGCTGATATTTTTTGATATTCTTTTTCTATTTTTAATAAATTTTCTGATATTATACTTTGTTTTTCTATATTTTTTCTTAGTTCTTGTTCTTCTGAGTTTATTTTTTCTTGTTTTTCTAATCTTTCAGATATTTGTTCTTCGTATTTTTTTTCATAAGGTACTATTTTCTCTGTTTTTTTTATTTTTTCCAATATTTTTTCTATTTCTTTTATATATTTTTCTTTATTTAATAGTTCTTTTATTTCTAATTCTATGTTTTCCTTTTTTGCTATTAATTCATTTGTATTTTTTATTTGTTCATATCTTTGATTATTTTCTTTTTGTTCTTTTTGTTTTTTATTTTTTTCTAATATTGTTTTTTGTTTTTCTTCATCTATTTTTTTTATTTCTTTTTCTATTTGTATTTTTATATCCTCTGTATTTATGTAATCGTTTTTTATTAATTCTGTGTATTCTTTTGTGTTTATATATACTTTTTCTGATATTGTTTTTATCTTCAATTTATTTTTTTCGAGTTCTGCACTTATTTTTTTATAATTTTCATCTATTTTATCTTCAAATTTTTCATATATTTTTATATTAAATATTTTCTTAAAAATATCAGCTCTTTGATTTGAATCAGCCGTTAAGAATGTCCTAAATTCACCTTGAGGTATCATCATTATTTGTCTGAATTGTTCATAGTTTAAATTTAATATTTCTTCTACTTTCTTTGTTACTTGAATGTATCCATTTTCTTGTATTATTAATTTTTCATTTTCATAAACTTTTAATGATGCATCTGCTTTTTGTTCTGTTATTCCTTCTCCTCTTTTTCTTTTTCTTATATACGAAGGATTCCTTTTTATTTTCACGAGTTTTTCTTTGAGCATAAATTCGAATTCTATTTTAGTATCAGTTTCTTCATCTGCGAAGTCGGATCTTGAGTTTAAGTTCCCTCTTTCTCCCATCGATCCAATTCCATATAAAGCAAAACATATAGCATCAAAAATAGTTGTTTTCCCAGCTCCAGTAGGTCCTGTTATTAAAAATAAACCTTCTTTTTGTAATTTTAAAAAATCTATGTTTTGTTCTTCAAGAAATGGGCCGAATGCTTTTAATTTTAATTTTATAGGTTTCATTATTCTTCACTTCTTTCTTTTAGTATTTCTTCAAAAAGTTTATTTGTATATGTTTTTTGATTTTCATTTATTTTTTTCCCTTTAATTTCTTCATAAAAATAATAGAATAATTCATTTGGTGATATATTTTTGATATTTTTTTTATTTGTTTTTATATCATTATTAGTTTTTAGATTAGGAAATTCTAATGATAGTACGTTTGGATATTTTGTTCTCAATTTGTTTATTGCTTCATATATTGGTTCTTGATCTTCTATTATTATGTGTAAATAATCATCAGTATTTTCCATTTTTATTATTTCATTGAATAACCCTTTTATTATTTTCATATCTCTTTTTGGTTTGAAGTTTATTTGTTTTATTTTTATATCATTTTTTTGATTTATTTCTATTAAATTCATTCCTTTTTTTTGATTAGTTTCACTGAATGAATATTTCATGAGTGAACCTGAATATCTTATTTTTTCATATTTTATTTTTTGCGGTCCATGTAAATGTCCAAGTGCAACATAATCGAAGTCTTTCAATATTTGAGGATCAATATATTCTGTTCCTCCTATTGATAATATTCTTTCAGAATCGCTTTCTATTCCTCCAGCAACATATTCATGTGATATTAATATATTTATTTCATTTGTATCAATTTTCATTTCTTTTATTATATATTTCAAAGCTTCATTTTTTGTTTGGAAATCTATTTCATATAGATCTTTTACTTTTTGCATTTCTATATATGGCAATAAATAAAAATTTGTTTTATCTTTAGAATTTTTATTTATTATAACTTTTTTTATTTGTTTTTTTATTTTTCCTTCTATATGTAAGTCCATTTCTGAAAGTATTCCATTGAGAAATTCTAATCTTTCTTCGCTATCATGATTTCCAGATATTATCATAGTCGGTATTTTATTTTTTATAACTATGTTTGATAAAACTTTGTTTAATAAGTTTACAGCTTCTGAAGGAGGTATTGATCTATCATAAATGTCACCAGATATTATTATTACATCAGGTTTGTTTTTTTCTACATAATTTATGAATTGTTCTAATATATATTCTTGTTCTTGAGTCATATAATTTGAATATATTATTTTACCAAGATGCCAATCTGCTGTATGTATTATCTTCATTTTCCCCTTCCTTTCATAGATATGTATATTGATTTTTACCCGCTTTTTTTGATGTATATAAAGCTTTATCTATTCTTTTTAAAAGGCTTTCTATGGTATCAACATTTTTTATTCTTGTATATCCTATACTTATTGTAATTTTAATACTTTTTATATTTGTTTTTTCTTGTACTTCTTTTTTTAACATTTCTAATTTTTTTATTAATTTTTCTTTTTCACCAAAATATATTGTATAAAATTCATCTCCTCCCCATCTTGCATTGAAAGAATCTTCTTTGAAAATATTTTTTGTTATATTTCCAATTTCTTTTATTATTAAATCTCCATAATCATGACCGTAATTATCATTTATTTTTTTGAAATTATCTATATCATATATTATTGAATAAATTTCTTTTTTTTCACAATCAGCATTATTTATTATTAATTTTAATTTTTGATCTAAAAATCTTCTATTGTATAGTCCTGTTATTGTATCTTTATTGGCATAAAATTTTAATTTATTATTGGTTTTTTCAAGTTTTTCTTTTTCATTTCTATATGCATCTGAAAATTTTTTTACGAGTAAATATGTACCTATGAAGGTTAAAGGAATTTGTATAAGTCTATCATAAAACTGACTTTTTGAGTCATATATAGCAACTAAACTAGGATAATAATAACTTATTATATGTAGAATTGTGAGCATTGCTATTAGTGATGTTATAAAAAATATTCTTGTTTTTCCATATACTAAGTAGGTAATTGCAATTAATAATAAAAATGCATATCCCATAGTGTTATTAGCCGCTCCACCAGAATTAAACCATCCATATGGTATCATAAAAAATATAAGAAATGAAAAGTATAGTATTTTACCGATTTTTCTTTCTTCATCATTTTTCTTTATATAAGTTATCAAAGAAATTAATATAAACCCTATCCATTTTATGTTTACATTTAGAGGAAATTTAAAAAGTATGTTTCCTATCATAGAAAATATAGATAATACTATAGATATTATAAGTATAATATCAAATATTTTGTTTTCAAGTTTATAATCATTATTCATTTGTTTCCCCCTATTTTTATAAATTCATTTAAGTTTTGTATTAATTGTTTGTTATAATTATAACACTTTATAAATTATTCTAAAATTTTGGAGGTGTTTATGAATACTATTAGAGTTGCTTTTTTACATTTGAATCTTTTATGCGATGATTTTGATTTTAATAAAAAATATATAGAAAAAGGTCTTTTTTTAGCTTATAAAAATAATGTTGATATTGTTTTAACTCCTGAATTAGCTGTTTCTGGACTACAATTTTTTTCTAAAAAAATTATTAATAAGATATGTGTTCAGCCAGATAATTGGATGAAATCTATTATGAGTAAATGTAAAAAGTATGATTTGAATCTTTTTTTAGGTTCTCCAGAGAAAGATTTTTTCAATAATAAGTATTATAATTCTATTTTTTTTATTAATAGTGATGGTGTATTAGTAGGTAAACAAAGAAAATTTTCAAGTTTTATAGATGAATGGTCAAGTCCAGGTAATATTATAGAAGTTTTCGAAATTTTTAATAAACGTTTTGGTATTGTTATATGTGCAGATGCATATGAAAAAGAATTTTCAAATTACTTAAAATCTCAGAATGTTGATATTGTCTTAGCACCTTCATCATGGGGGCCTGGTCTTTATGGACCTAATGGGGAATGGGAAAGTAGAAGTATTGAAACTGGTATTCCTTTTTTTGTCTGTAATAGAACTGGTGAAGAAAAATCTTTAAAATTTTGGAATGCTGAAAGTTCTTTGATTGTTGAGGGTAAAAGAATTTTTTCTTTTAAGGATATAAATTCTAACCTTTTAATTTTTGATTGGGATTTGAATTTTAATTGTTTTATATATGATAGTTATTTTACTTTACCTTTATAAATGATAAATGGAGGCAAAGCCTCCATTTTGATCATATGCTATATATTGAGAAGTATACTATAATGCCCATTTATTTATTGCGTGAGCAACTCCATCTTGATCATTTGTTTTTGTCGTATATTTACATATTTTTTTTATTTTTTGATTTGAATTTCCCATTGCAACAGAATTTTCTACATATTCAAGCATTTCTTTATCATTGTTATTGTCACCTATTGCCATTATTTCTTCTTTTTCTATTTTTAAATATTTTGCCAAAATTTTTAAAGCATTTGCTTTGTTAGCTTTTTTGTTTAATATTTCAAAACTAGATTCTATATTCCAAACTGTATAATAATTTTTTAAAATTTCTTTATCAATTTTTTTTAATGATTTTTCTATATTTTCTTTTGTTCCCATTATATTTATCCTACCAAATTTCTTTGTTTGATTTTCTTTTTTATATATATCTATATATTTTGTATTCATTTTTAGTATTGAAGCATCTTTTTTTAGGGCTTCATTCGGTTTATCTCCATAATAGTATAATGTTTCTTCATCATACATACATATTTGTATATTTTCTGTTTTAGTTTTTTCATAAATATTTTTTGCTATATTGATATCAATTGTGGCCATATGAATTATTTGATTTGTATTTAATTCATATATGTATGAGCCTGTATTTGCTATTATGAAACTGTTTGTATTATTTAATTTTAAAATTTTTATATATTCTTCAAGTCCTTTTTTTGTTCTTCCTGAAGATAGGGTTATTATTTTATTCATATTTTGAGCTTTTTTTATCGTTTGTATAGTTTTTTCAGTTATTTTACCTTGAGAATTTAATAATGTTCCATCTAAGTCTAAAGCTATTAATTTTATCATTTTTTTCACCATTAGTCATTATAATATTTGCATATTCCTTCAAATATTAATTTTCCAACAACTGAACCTCCATCTATTACTCCAAGTGTTTTTTCTTTATGGTATGCAGCTCTTCCATGAACAGCCATCATTTCTTTTGTTGATTCACAACCTTTTTCTGCTGCTTTAAATGTTTCATATGTTATTTGATTTATGTTTTTATTTTCTTGAGATAATTTTTTGAAGGTTTCTATTGCAGGTATAATAGAATCTAATATTGTTTTTTGACCTTTTTCAGATCTTGCTTTTTGCATTATTGTTTCTAATCCTTTTTCAAATGCTTCAGACATTTGATTTGTATTTGGTTCTTCTATTCCTTTTAATTGTTTTGCCATTCCAAGTATTCCAAATGATATTATTGTTCCCAATGAAGATGGTGCTGATTCATTTAAGGCTGTACTCATGTTTCTAAATATTTTTCCCATATCTTTTTCTTCATCTAAAAGTGATTTTTTTACTCCTTCAAATCCTTGTTCCATAGATATTCCTAAGTCTCCATCACCAAACATTTGATCGAGTTCTATAAGGTATTTTTTATTTTCTTTTATTAATTCATGTATATTATTTATGATTGATTTTAAGTCTTCTTTTTTCATTTTTATTCCACCTTTATTTGTTTATATTTGTATAAAATGGAGTATTTGCAGGTTTTTTTAATAATTCTTTTAGCTCTTGATCGAGTTTGAATATGGTAATTGATAAACCAGCCATTTCCATGGATGTTGCATACTCTCCAATATGAGGCATTATTATATTTATATTTTTTTCATTTAATATTTTTGCAATTTTTCTAAATACTATATATTGTTCTTCAAGAGGGGTAGCACCGAGTCCATTTATCATAACTGATACTTCATCATTTTCTTGTAATTTTAATTCTTTATTTAATTTTTCAAATATTAATTGTGCAATTTCATCTGCATTCATCATATCTTTTATTTCTATTCCTTGTTCTCCATGTATTCCCATTCCTATTTCTATCTTACCTTCTTCTATTTTAAATGTAGGTTCTCCAACTTCTGGGACTATACATGGTGTTAAGGCTACACCCATTGTTTTTATATTATTTAAAGCTTTTTGAGTTATTTCCACTACTTTTTCAAGATCATATCCCATTTCTGCTGCTGCTCCAGCTATTTTATAAGCATATACAAGACCCGCAACTCCTCTTCTTGTATCTTTTTTATTTTCATCTGCAGAAGCAACATCATCTTTCACAAGAACTTGAGCTGTTTTTATGTCATCAAAATCTGCATTTTCACATGCCATTTCAAAATTCATTCTATCTCCACCATAGTTTCCATACAGACATAAAACACCTTTTCCAAATTCACAAGCTTTGATCATTTTATACATTTTTTGTGATGATGGAGAAGCAAATACATTTCCTATAGCACATCCATCTATCATGCCTTCTCCAACATATCCAAGAAATACTGGGAGATGTCCACTTCCACCGGCTGTAACTATTCCCACTTTATTTTTTTTTGGATTATTTTTTCTTATTAATATTCTAAAATCATTTTCAAGTGTATCAACTTTTTCAGGATATGCAAGTTTTATTCCTTCAACAGTTTCTTTGACAAAATTTTCTGGATTATTTATTATTTTTTTCATTTTTGCCTCCATTTTTAAGACACTCTTATATTTTTAATATAAGAGTGTCTTATTTTATTTATTTTTGAAATTTTTCAGGGTATTTCCATCCTCTTAATTCTTCTGGAGTAAATGCATCCGGTTCTTTTCCTCCATTTATTAATAAAGCATTGAAATATATTTCAGCAAGTTCTTCAGCATATTCAACTTTTAATAATGCATCATCTATATTTATACCTACCGCAACAACTCCATGTTTTTCAAGTAGGAACATATCAGATCTTTTAACTGGTTCAACTACACTTAATGCAAGCTCTCTTGTACCAGGTCTTCCATATGGTGCAACTGGTACTATGCCATCTTTCAATCCAAAACCAGCAACTTCATAAATTATAGCAGGTATTGGTTTTGCAAGAACTGCAAATGATGTTGCCATTTTTGAATGTGTATGTGCAACTGAAAAAACATCATCTCTTGTTTTATATATTTCAAGATGCATCATTGTTTCACTCGATGGTTTTCTATTTTTATTTACTATTTCAACTACATTTCCATCTAAGTCTAAAACACACATATCATCTACTGTAAGTTCTGTTCTATCAACTGCCGAAGGAGTTACTACTACATAGTTTGTTTCTTTATCTCTTATACTAAAATTTCCTGATTTGTGTTTGCAAAGTCCTGTTTCTTGAGCGTGTACTGCAACTCTTATTACTTCTTTTTTTAAATTTTCTAACATTTTATCACCGTACCTTTATAAGTTTGCATTTCTTTTTTTCATTTCTTTTACAAAGAAATAATAACATACTGCGAATATTATCATTCCAATTATACCTAATATATCTCCAGCAAGTCCATTTGAAATTATCCATCTAAAGAAAGGAGCTTCAACTCCAAAATATGATATCATTTGACCATCAGGTATATTTATAGTACCTACTTTTCTTGCAAGATCTGTTACAAATGGAGCAAAACTTGATGATACAAATAAGTAAAACGGTGTGAATATTATACTTAATATAAGCATTCTTATTAAATTTCCACCTGTTACTATTAAAGCTGGAACAACCACTATTATGTTTACTATACCTGCAAGAGGTAATATATTGCTAAGTCCCATTTTTGACATTAATATTGCAAATAATAATTCTAATGGAACTAATAATATAGCTACAACCCATATTTCTGATTGTCCTGCCATAAATGGCCAGTCTAATCCTATAAATATTTCTCTATCTTTAAATTTTTTCTTCATATATTCACCAGCAGCATCAGCTATTGGAGCTAAAGCTTGCATGAATAATTTTGCTACCATTGGGAATAAAACCAATGCTGTTGCAACTTTTATTGCTATATTTAACGAATCTTTAACTGTATAACCTGCAACTAATGCTATTATTCCACCAATTATGAAACCCATAACACTATTTTCACCAAATATTCCTATTTTGTCTTTTAATTTATCAGCATTCATTTTCGAATCTTTTAATCCTGGTATAAAATCTAATAATTTGTTTACAGGATTCATTATTACACATTGTAATGTCATATAATGTGTACAAGTTACTCCAGGTATTTTTGTTACTTCATATATTTGTTTTTGATTTAATTCTCCAATTTTCAATTCTAAAATTATTTGTACTATAGCTGCAGCAAATCCTAATATTACACTGTTTGTTATAGCTGCTACCATAGTGGCTGTAAATATCTTTCCCCATACGTTCCATAAGTCTACATTTAATACATTTGTTTTATTTAAAGCTAATATTATTATGTTTAATACTATTTGAACTGGGAACATTAAAAGCGCATATGGCCAAGCCCATGATATTGCTGACATAGGTGACCAACCAACGTCTATTGTATTAAATTGTATCCCTGTATTTTTTACAAATTCTTGTGCAACTGGACTTATTGTATCAAACATAAATCCTAACACTAAGTTCATTCCTGTAAAAGCCACACCAAGTGTTAATCCAGCAATTATCGCCTTTCTAGGTTTCATTTTCATAATTAATCCGAGTATTATCATTATAATAGGTAAAAATATTGCTGCACCTAAGTCTAATATATAATTAAGAATATCGGCAAACATGTTAGAACCTCCCCTGTTTTTTATCGTTTAAAAAAATTTTATTTTAAATATTCTTTTAATTTTTCAAATTCTGCATCTCTTCCCATTCCTGTTAAGAAAGGTATTCCATTTATAGTTGGAATATCATAATTTGTAGGTCCTGAAACTATTTTTACATATACATCTACTTGATCTATTATATTGTCTAAAGATTTTATATCTACTGCTTCTACACTAGCTTTTATTCCTTCATCTTGTAACATACTATCAATTTTTGATGCTATTGTTTGAGATGTTGCTACTCCTGAACCACATGCTACAACT
Source organism: Oceanotoga teriensis (assembly GCF_003148465.1). Lineage (NCBI taxonomy): Bacteria > Thermotogati > Thermotogota > Thermotogae > Petrotogales > Petrotogaceae > Oceanotoga > Oceanotoga teriensis. Next base: position 77,947 of record NZ_QGGI01000006.1, on the reverse strand, counting down.
ATTTTTTTCATATTTCTTCCTCCCCATACTTTGTGTTTTATTTTTTTGAATCAATTGTGTTTAATATTGAATTTAATAATTCTTTTTCTGTTTTTGATTCATATATTTTTTTTATTCCTTCTTGATCTGAAAATATTCCCATCAATTTTGTAAGTACTGGCACTTGTGCTTTTGGATCTTTTACTGCAAGCATGAATACCATTTTTATTTTTAATCTATTAGATGGATTTCCCATGTCTTTGAACTCTATTTCATTTTTTAATTTCGCTACAAGTATTCCAGGTTTTATTACATGTGTTGAGTCTGTATGTGGAATAGCTATTTTGATTTCTCCCGTGTCTAATCCTGTAGGAAATGTTTGTTCTCTTTTGAGTATCGCTTGTTTATAACTTTCTTTTACATATCCTTTTTCAATTAATTTACTTGACATCTTTTTTATGGCGTCTTCACAATCTTCTGCTTCTAAGTCTAATAGTATTAAATCTTCATTTAGTAAATTTGATATTTCCAACATTTCTTTGACTCCTTTTTATTAGAGGTTTTTTAATCACATAGTATTTTTTTTATGAAATTTATTAATTGTTTTTCTTCTTTAAATTTTGTAAATTCTTCTCTAATATTTAGATTTCTCATCATATAGAATAAATCATCTAAGAAGAACATATGAGAATTTTTATTATTTGTCGCAAAACAAAATAATATATTTACACTTCGGCCATCCGGAAAGTATACCGGTTCTTTTAAGACTAAAATACTCATTACAAAGTTTTTTAATTCTGGTTCGATAGAACCATGTGGTATTGCTACACCTTCGTCAAATACGATATAAGTACCGTATTCTTTTACTATTCTTTGCATTTGATTTATATAGTCTTGTTTTTTTATTCCTTTTAAAGGTAGTAGTTCACCACCTTTTGCTATAGCATCTTCCCAATTTTCAGCTTTTTGAATTATTTTTACATTTTGTTCATTTATAAAATTTGATATATTTTTTACATTTGATTTTAAATTGTTTATAAATATATTTGGATATTTTTTATATAATCTTTCGGCAAGTAATTCTTTGTTTTTTATTTTTTGTGAACTTTCTATTATTTCAAATATTTCTGTTATTTTTATTTTTGAATGATTTCTTTCTATTTTGTATTCATCTAATTTTTCTATTACATCATTTTCTTTGAAAGGATCTATTTTTATTATTGGTTTTTCTGTTTTTGTATTTATATTTATCGTACTTAGTATTATGTCTATATTTTTATATTGTTTTAAAGCATCTTGAAGCTTATGATTTGGTATCGTATCTATTATGTCTACTTTGAAATTTTCTAATATTGTTTTTTCTAATAATTTTGATGTACCATAACCAAGTCCACATACTAGTAGTATTCTCACATTTTTTTTGTTTATATTTCTTTGTATCGCCGCTTTAAAATGATAAGCTAATAATATTATTTCTTCTTCTGGAAATTTTATTTTTAAGTTTTTTTCTGCTATCTTTATTAATTTTTTTGTTTTTTCTATAACAGGAGTTTCTTTTATCACAAAGTCTTCTATTATCATATTATCTAATTTTAACCCTCTCATTATTCTATACAATGTAGGTTTTATATGATATATTAAAAAATCGAATAATATCTTGTCATTACTTATGTCTATTTCTGACATTTTATTGAATGTATTTATTAACATTTTAACTAATATTTCAACATGTATCCAATTTTCAAGAAAATAATCGTTATTATGCGATATTGTCATTCCCATTATATAGTCAGTTATTTCAAGTATTTCTTCTTTTGTAAATTCATATTTTATTTTTTTTGATAAGCTTTTTATATCTTTTTCTATTATTTTATATTCTTGAGTATCTTTCAAAAAACTTTCATATAATTCTCTATTTTCTATATCACAATTTTTTTTAAGCATTATTAATATTATTTTTAAAAATATTATTTTATATGATTCAACTGTGAGTTCTATTTGTAATTTTTTTTCTATATTTTTCAAAAATTCTTTTATACTTATTTTTATATTTTTAGGTAATTTTTCAAGAAATAATTCATTTATTTTATTTTGAAATGAGTCTTCTATATTATCTTTTATAAAATATTTACAAAATTTATTTAATCTATTGTATATATAATCGTTCAAAGTACTTTTATTTCCTTCTATGTAATAACCTATTTTTTGTGAATACTTGAAATGTATATTATATTTTAATAATTTTTGCATCAAATAATTGAAATCATTTTTTATCGTTGTTCTTGATACCATAAGTTCTTCTGATATTCTTGTAAGATTTAAACTATCTTCTAAACATAAATATAATTCCATTAAATCTAATCTTTCATTTTGAGTTAATAATCTTATATCATAAAATATATTTTGTATTTTTTGAAAGTCTTGATCTGTATCCATAAAATAAAGACTATTTTTTGTATATATTTTTGATAGTCCTTTTATGTTTAGAAAATCGTTTATATTTTTTATATTTTGTCTTATAGTTCTTTCTGATACATTGTATTTTTCAGAAAGTTCTTCAGAACTTATTTTTTTATTTTCTATCAGAAATTTAATTATTTCTAATTCTCTTTGATTTAACATTTTGATCACCGTTTTAATTATAGTTGTAAATTAGGTTACAGTCAATTTACATTCTTTTGCCATTTTTTTGGAAGGTTTTTTATAGTCTATCCCAAAATTCCCCAAAAAGACCAGTTATAAGCGATTAAATAAAAATAGAGCTATTTAATATAAAATAGCTCTATTTCATTTTTTGTCTTTTTATATGTATTTTTTGTATAGTTCATATTTTTTATCTTTTAAGTAATTACTTCTTTTTCCTTCATATTGGAATGGATTTATTTTATGTATTATCATTTTTTCTTTATTTGTTTCTTCTTTTATTTCTATTTCACCTTTTTTATTCCAAACAGCTATTCCGCCTCCCAATATTTGATCATCTTTATAAAATATGTTATTACAAGCTATTATGTATAATTGATTATCATATGCTCTTGCCATCATATATTTATTCCATATTTTTAATCTCATATTTGCATTTATATATGATGCATGAGGCGAAAATATTATTTTTACATTATTTTTTGCATATATTGAAGATAATTCAGGAAAATGCATATCATAACATATTCCAAAAGCAATTGATATTTTTTCTTTTTTACTTTGTATTTGGAATATTGGAATTTCATTTCCTTCGTTAAAATATTTTTTTTCATTTTTACCTAAGTGTATTTTTTTATATATTTTTTCTTCTTTATCTTTGTTTATTAATTTGTGTGTTATATATTTTTTATCATTTGTTTCATGAATAGTTCCATACAATATATTCATTTGATACTTTAATGCTTGTTCTTTTAATATTTGTTCTTGTTCATATGTGTTTTTATAATTGCTAATTTGATTAAGATCATAACCAATTAATGATAACTCTGGGAATAATATTGTGTCACAATTATTCTCATGAGCTTTTTTTATATATTGTATATGTTTTTCTAAGTTTTGGTTTATATCATTGAATTTAGAATACATTTGAACTATTGATAATTTTATTTTTAAGCCTCCTTTATATATCTAATGTTTTTATTAAAAAATTTTTACCAATTTCTATATTTTGATCATCTGGCAAAAAATTTGGCGAATGAAGTCCATAATGATTTTCTATTTTAGTTCCCAACCAAAACATTATTGATGGATATTCTTGACTGATAAATCCAAAATCTTCTCCAGTAAATTTGTAATCACATTTTCTAATTTCAGGTATTTTTTTGATAATTTTTTGATATAATATTTCATCATTTTTTACTTCTTTATAAAATGAGCCTTTTTCAATTTTATAATCTATTTTCATTTCGTTTTTTATTTCTTCTAATATTTTTTCTATTTCTTTATATATTATTTCAGCATTTTTAGATTTTTTTGTTCTTATTGTTCCTTCTATTTTAGCTTTTTCTGGTATTACATTTCTTATATTACCAGATTTTAATTTTCCCATTGCAAATATATATTTTTCAGGATTTTCTATTGTTTTACTTTTTTGTATTAAATCTATCATTGCTTCCATTGCATTTATACCATCTTCAGGAAATGCACAATGAGCAGATTTACCAATAATTTCTATGTTTACTTCCATTGCAGATGAGAATAGTATATCATCATTGGTATATAATGTCCCTTTTTCATATTCATCTGTTACATGAAGAGCATGTGCTCTTTCTATTGAAAAATTTTTTAATATTCCCGTTTGAAGTATTTTTAAAGCTCCGCCACCAGTTTCTTCTCCGGGTTGAAATAATAATAATATGTTTTTTTGTATTTCATTTTTTAATAAGTATTCTAATAGTCCATAGAGTATAGATGTGTGTACATCATGTCCACATGCATGCATTTTTCCATTTTTTGATTTGTATTCATATTCTGTAGTTTCTTTTATTTCTAATGCATCTATATCAGCCCTATATAGTACGTAATTTCCTTCTCCATAACTATATTCTACTATTAATCCTGTTTCCAAAGGTGTATATATTTTTAATTCTTTTTTATAGTATTTCGAAAGAGCTTTTATTTGGTTTTTTAAATATTTTGTAGTTTCTTTTTCTTCGAATGAGATTTCAGGATTCATATGAAGATGATGCCTTATTTCTTCAGCACTTTTTATCATATTACACTCTCCAATTTTTTTATTATTTCATCTATCTCATCTTTTGTAGTATTTAAAGGAGGTAATAATCTTATAGTTTTATTTTTTATTATATTTAATAATATTCCATTTTCATAAGCTTTTTGTTTTAATTCAGGGTCTTCTTTTATTATTTCTACTCCTATCATAAATCCTTTTCCCCTTATTTGTTTTACTTTTGAGAGCTTTGATAATTTATTCATAAAATAAGGAGATAGTTCATTTACATTTTGCATCAATTCGTTTATATTTTCCATGAGATAGTTTGCAGCACTTATAGCTACTGGATTTGGCGCAAATGTTGTTCCATGATCTCCTTTTTGTAATATATCTGCATATTTTTCTGTGAATATTGTTGCACCAAGTGGTAATCCTCCGCCAAGTGCTTTTGCTGATGTTATTATATCAGGTTTTATATTAAAATTTTCATATGAATAAAATTTTCCTGTTCTTCCAAGTCCACTTTGTATTTCATCAGCTATTAATACAAAATTATATTTTTCTTTTAAGTCATTTATAGTATTAGCAAATTCTTGATTTATTGGATTTACTCCACCTGATCCTTGTATAGTTTCTATATATAAAGCTATTATTTGTTCTGCATTTTTATCAAAATATTGTTTTAATTTTTTTGAATCATTAAAAGGTAATTCTACAGTATTTTCATATAATGGATAAAATGGTTTTTTTAGATTTTCAAATCCATTTATTGATAAAGCTCCTAGTGTTCTTCCATGAAATGAATTTGTAAAGTAAATTATTTTATTTTTTTGTTTCGTTGATATTTTTTTTATTGCTTTTAAAGAAGCTTCTATTGCTTCTGCTCCAGAATTTGAGAAATATATTTTTGATTTTTTATCTACTCTTTTTGATATTTTTTCACTTACTTGAAGTATTTCTTTATCTAAAATTAAATTTGATATATGTATAAACTTCTTCATTTTATTTTCCATTGTTTCTATTAATGGTTTATAGCTATGGCCAAATGCATTTACTCCTATTCCAGAAAAAGTATCTATGTATTTATTCCCTTTTATATCATATATATACATTCTATCTGTATTTTGAATTTCTATATCAAATGAATCATACATTTTTAAATAATTCATAAGCTAAACTCCTCTGCTATATTCTTTATCGCTTTTGATAAATTTGTTTCATCTATTAAAGCAGATATTTTTATTTCTGATGTTGTTACAAGAGTTATAGGTATTTTATCTAATGATTTAAAAAATCTCATTGCAACTCCTTTGCTACTTCTCATTCCAACTCCAACTACAGATATTTTTGTTAAATTATATCTATAACTTAATTTCACATCTTTAAATTCTTTTAAATGTGTTTTTAAAAATTCGTCCATATCTGCTTTATCATTTTCAACTATACTAAATGAAACATTTATTTTATCATTTGCATTTATTATGGATATCATATCTACATTGAAACTTTTTTCTGTTGTTATTTTAAATATTTCATTTATTAAACTATAATTTATTGGTAAGTTTATTATATTAACTTGTGTTTGACCTCTGTCAACACTTAATCCTGTAACTACTGAGTCTTCTATGCCTGGCATTATATAACTGCCCTCCTCTTCACTAAATGTTGCTCCACAATATATTATTGTTTTATATTTTTTGGCTATTTCAACAGATCTATAATGTAATACTTTTGAGCCAAGTCTTGACATTTCTAACATTTCATCATAATTAACTTTTTTAATTTTTTTTGCATTCGGATATAATTTAGGATCTATTGTATATATACCAGGATAATCACTATATATTTCACATTTTGCATTTAAAGAGGAAGCTAATGCTACTGCTGATGTATCTGAGCCACCTCTTCCGAGTGTTGTTAGATCACCATTTTGATTAATTCCTTGAAATCCTGTTATAACAAGTACTTGATAATTTTCTAAATGATTTAATATATTTTTTGTATCAAATTTTTCTATTTTTGCGTGATTGTATTCATTATTTGTATATATCCCAGCTTGATATGCATTTAAAGATTTTGCTTTTATTTTTATTTCGTTTAATGCTATTGATAATAATGAGGCAGATATTTGTTCTCCTGTAGTTAAAAGCATATCTAATTCTCTAAGATTTGGTTTTTTGGATATTTCTCTTGATAATTTGAGGAGATTGTCTGTAGTTTTTCCCATAGCCGATACTACTATTATTAATTTATTGTTTTCTTTTATCTTTTCTTTTATTTTTTTTGCTATTTGTTTTATTTTTTCACTGTCAGCAACAGATGATCCACCATATTTTTGTACTATTATATTCATTGTTTCATCTCCTATAAATTTCTGAGTTCTTCCATTATTTGAGTTTTATTTTTTGTTTCTATGTCTATTTTTTTTATTTTTTTTGCTGGCACTCCTGCTACTACAGTATTTTCTTCAACATTTTTAGTAACTATAGATCCTGCAGCTATTACAGAATTTTTTCCTATTTTTACACCTTCTAATATTACTGCATTCGCTCCAACTAATACATTATCTTCTATTATCACTGGTTGAGCACTTGGAGGTTCTATAACTCCAGCTATTACAGCTCCGGCTCCTATATGACAATTTTTTCCTATTTGTGCTCTTCCTCCAATTACTACATTCATATCTATCATTGTTTTTTCTTCTATTTTTGCCCCTATATTTATTACAGCACCCATCATTATCACACAATTATTACCTATTTCAACCATTTCTCTTATATTAACTCCAGGTTCTATTCTTGCATTATATTTTGAATAATCTGCAAGTGGTATAGCTGAATTTTTTCTATCATATTCTATTTTAAATTTTTTTATTTTTTCTTTATTTTCTTGATATATTTTTTGAAAATTCTTTTCTTCAATAAATAATATTCCATTTTTTTCATCACCATAATAATTCTCTTCTTTTTCTAAAAAATTTAAGTCGCCTTTTAGATAAACTTTTAAAGGTGTTTTTTTCTCTGAATTTGATATATATTCTATTATTTGAAATGAGTCCATTTTTAACCCTCCATAACATCTTTGAATGTGTAATATCCATTTTTTTTATCTTTTATATAATTTACAGATTTTAATACTCCTCTTGCGAATACATCTCTTGTAAGTGCTTGATGTTTTATAGTTATTATTTCTTCAAGAGAAGAAAAATTTATTTCATGTTCTCCAAATACATTTCCTAATCTTTTAGAAGTTATATTTATTTCTTGGTCTAAAGAATTTTTTATCATTATTGCCGTTCCTGAAGGTTTATCTACTTTAAATCTATGATGTATTTCTGATATTTCTTTATCCCAATTTAGTGTTTGTTTGTTTATCATTTGAGCTGCTTTTATTAATAATTGTATTCCTATAGAGTAATTATAACTTTGTATTATAGCTGTATTTTGAGATATTTGTTTTAATTTTTCTATGTCTTTTTGTTCTAATGCTGTAGTTCCTATTATTAATTTTGATTTATATTTTTGTGTTTTTTCTATTACCTTATCTATAAGGCTTTTATTTGAAAAATCTATTATTAATTGAGGTATATCTATTTCTTCTTCTATGTTTTTATCTAATTTATATACAAGTTGGTGATTTTCTTCATCCATCAACTTTTTTATCGAATTTCCCATTTTTCCTTTATACCCTATTAATCCATATTTCATATTATTTCAACTCTTTTCATTTCTTTTTTTATTTTTTCTTCTAATTCTTTAGTAACAGATATTAATGGTAATCTTAATGTATTTTCTGTTTTATATTTTAAACTCATAGCATATTTTATCGGTATTGGATTTACTTCTTCAAACATCATATTCATTAAATTTAAATATTTATTATTTATTTCTAATGCTTCTTCATATTTTTTTTGTAAAATATTTTCTGTCATTTTTGATATTTGTTTTGGTATTAAATTTGATATAACTGATATAACTCCATCACCACCATTAGCCATTATAGGTATTATTTGATCATCATTTCCAGAGTAAAGGTATTTATTTTTAGGCTTTTCATTTAATATTTTATTTATTTGAGATATATTTCCACTTGCTTCTTTTATTCCTATTATATTTTCTATATTTTTCAAAAGTTTTATTGTAGTTTTAGGTTCTATGTTTAATCCTGTTCTTGATGGTACATTGTATAGTACTATAGGTAATTTTGTATTTTGAGATATATATTTATAGTTTTCATATAATCCATTTTGTGTAGTTTTATTGTAATATGGGGTAACAATTAATAATCCATCAGCATTTAATTCTTCAGCTATTTTATTATTTTTTAAAATTTTTTTTGTATCGTTTGATCCTGTTCCTACTATTATTGGTATTTTTTTATTGGTTATTTCGATAGCTTTTTTTATTATTTCATATTTTTCTTTTTCGTTTATGGTTGGCGATTCACCAGTAGTACCAAGTATTACAAGTGCATTTATATTGTTTTCTATTTGATCATTTATTAATTTTTCAAAGTTTTTTATATCTAATTCTTTTTCTTTATTAAAAGGTGTTATTAACGCGGTTGCTGTGCCTTTAAACATTTTTATACCTCCATTATAGTTTGTATATAGTCTTCAAATGTTTCTTTTCTTCTTATTTTTTTTATATTATCTTTTTCTATTAGATATTCTGCTGATTTTAATTTAGCATTATAATTAAATCCCATTGAAAAACCATGTGCTCCAACATCTTTTATTATTAATAGATCTTCTTTTTGAACTTTTGGTAATAATCTGTCTATTGCAAATTTATCATTGTTTTCACATAATGATCCAACTATGTCATATTTTTGTATATTCTCTTTTCTTTGTTCTAAATCTTTGTTTATTATTTCTATTTCATGATATGCTCCATACATTCCAGGTCTCATAAGATTTTGCATTCCGGCATCTACCCCAATATATGTTTTATATGTTTTTTTTATATTTATTACTTTAGTTATTAAATATCCGGCATTATTTGTTATATATCTTCCACTTTCCATATATATTTTTGGAGTATTTTCAAATTTTTTAAAACTTTTTGAATATATTTCTTGCGTTTTTTTACCAAGCTTTTGAATATCTATTTGTTTTTCTCTATTTTCATAGTTATATCCAATTCCACCGCCTAAATTTATAAAATCTAATTCTATTTTTAAATCTTCTTTTATTTGACTTACAAAACCGAATATATATTTGTATACTTTTAACAAAGTTTCTATTTCTAATTCATTTGATACCATCATTGTATGTAATCCAATTTTTTTTATTCCAATTTGTTTTATTTGTTTTAAACCTTCTTTTATCTGTTCTGGAGTATTGCCAAATTTTGACTGTTCAGGATTTCCTATTATTCCATTTCCAACTTTTAGAAGTGGGGTTATTCTCATGCTTATTGTTTCTGGTTTTTGCTTTATTTTTTTTATCATGGTTATATGTTTATAATCATCTATGTTTATTATGCATTCATTTTTTATTGCATATTTATATTCTTCTTCTGTTGTATTATTAGAAGTAAAAAATATATCTTGACCTTTATAATCAACCATTTTTGCAAGTTTTATTTCATTTATTCCACTACAATCAACACCACATTGGTTATTTTTCATTATTTTTAATATATGAGGATTAGGTGTAGCTTTTACTGCAAAATATTCTTTGAAATCTGCCCAATTAAATGCTTCTTGAAGATTTTTTATATTTTCTTCTATTTGTTCTTGAGAGTATATATAATATGGAGTTTTTTCAACTTTATTTATTTGTTTTATAGCATTATATATTTTCTTCATGATCAACACCATTTATTTTCATATGCTCTAACATTATTCTTATAGCATTTGTTGCAGCTCCAACTCTTAAATTATCTGCAACTATCCATAATGCATATTCTTTTTCTTTTATTTGCCTAATTCTACTTACATATGTTATATTACTATTTTCAACATCTTTAGGGGTCAATAAATCATTTTCATATATTTTTACATGCTCCGATTTTAATATATATTCTTTTATTTCTTCTTTATTTGTATCTTTTTTTGTTTTTATATAAACACTTTCTGAATGGCCGTAAATAACCGGTACCCTTATTGCAGTAGGAATAATATGAATTTTTGAATTAAATATCTTATTTGTTTCTTTTATAAGTTTTTCTTCTTCTGTTGTAAAATCATTTTCTAATGTTTCTCCTATTATTGGTATTAAGTTTTTGTCTATTTGTTTTGAAAATATTTTTTTATCATTTTTTATATTTTCTGACTGTTCAATAAGTTCTTTTATTGCAAGATTACCAGCACCTGAAACGGCTTGATATGTTGATACTACTATCGTTTTTATTCCTATGTTTTTTTGTATTTGATTCAAAGCTAATACCATTTGTATAGTAGAACAGTTTGGATTTGATATTATTCCTTTATATTTTTTTAATAAATGCTTGTTTATTTCAGGAACTATAAGTGGAATTTTCTTTTGCATTCTAAAAGCCGATGAATTATCTATCACTACACTTCCATGTTTTGCAGCAATAGGAGCATATTTTTTTGATACGGATGCTCCTGCAGAAAATAATACATAATCATATTCTTCATTAAAACTTTCTTGATTTAATTCTTTTACAATTATTTCTTTTTCTTTAAATTTTATTTTTTTCCCTTTTGATCTTAAACTTGAATAAAGATCTATTTTTTCAATTTTTATTTTTAATTCTTCTAATATTTTTACCATATTTTTCCCAACCGCTCCTGTTGCACCAACTACCGCTATTTTCATTTTTACACCTCCAAAAAAAAACTCTCTACGATTAACGTAGAGAGTTTATTATATAAAAAATATTTTTATATGATTTTTACGGCTCTCCACGAAATTGATTCGTGACAGTTGTATGATTGTTTATCATACACCCAAAAAATAGTTTGAGAATTCTATTTTCTTCGGCAATCTCGCCTTTCAAATCATTTCAAAGCTTTTCTCAATGCTCCATGATTTTACTTTTCTCGATTGCGCCTCCGTTTTTTATTTACTTGTATGTATATATAAATAACATAGTATTTTGACTTTTTCATTACTTAAATTTTAACATATGATTTTTTGAAATATTTTTCATTATTATTCAATATAATTTTCAGGTATTGTAAATATCTGATTTGGATATATTAAATCTGGATTTTTTATGTTATTTTCTTCGGCTATTTTCATATATTCTATTCCATACATTCTTGAAATTTTTAATAACCAATCACCTTTTATAACTTTATATTTTAAGATTATATTTTTTGCAAGATCTTTTATATTTTCCCATTTTACGGATGTATAAGGATCTACTTCTATTTTTTTATCTTCTATTAATTTCATCATTTTATGCCATTTTACTAAATTCCAATTATTTCCTATTATATTCCAATTATCATCTTTTGTTGGAAATATTATTCCATTTTTTTCTTCTTTTATATATCTTATTATCATTTCTCTTATATTTTCATCTTCTAATAAAGTTGTATAGTCTGATTTTGCTATTACTTTTGGTAATTCTTCTTGAAATATTATCCCTGGAGTCAATAATTGTGTATTAGCTCTATAATTATTGACAGCTATATTTATTTTATCTTTTTCTTTTATTTCTTCATCATTCATATATTTTAAATTTTTTATTCTATTTCCATTTGGTTGAGATATGTCTATTTGATATTTTATTCCTGTAAACATGTCATACAAATATCCGGGTCTTTGAGTAAAAGATATTGTTAAATCATCATTCTGATATTGATTATAAAACTCTACACTCCATTCCATATACTCTTTCAATTGTTTACCTGTCATTTGTAATACATATAAAGTATTATCAAATTTGTATATTTTTGATATATCAGCCTTTGTAATAGATCCTTTTTTTATATTTGCATCTTCTCTAAATGCAGCAGCAGCAGATATAAAAACATTTTGTTCTGTTAATTTGTTTGCATAGTATATTTGAACTTTATTTATTAAATCTATCATTGCTGATGGTTCAAGCCATACTTGAGGTATATTTTCTATTTGATTTGGTTCTACAAGATCTCCTCCCATTAAAGTTCCTATTACTGTATCAGCATCTTTTAAGGCTTTTTCATGGTATGGTTTTAATATTTCTACAATTTCCGGATCCGGTTCTATTGTTTTTTCTTTTGTCTGTATGTCTATTAAACTTATTTTTATATCTTCTTCTCTATTTTTTATTTCATACTTTCCATTTTCTTTTGTGAAAGTAACTTCTATTTTTGCTAAGGTTTCTCCCCATTTTCCAGGCTCTATTATAGGAATCATTTTTTCTTTAATTTGATTTTGTGGTTTTTCATATATTTGACCATTTGAATAATAATATGATTGAATTTTCTTATGGTCATGTCCAAATATAAGTGCATCTATCTCTTGATTTTTATTCAGGATATTTTTTATTCCTGTAATATCTTTTTCATCTGTTTTCATTCCTATATGATTTACAGATAATATAAAATCTACATTTTCTTTAATTTCATTTATTATTTTTTTTGTCTCTATTGCTGGATCTGTAACTGTATAACCATTTAAATTTTCTCTATCCCATTTCATTATATCCGGATGGGTTGTTCCTATTATTCCTATTTTTATTCCATCTTCTATTTCTAATATTGTATATGGTTTTACAAGTCTATTACCACTTTCATCATATATATTCGATGAAATTACTTCATTTTTGAACTCTTTAATTATTTTTTTTAATGGTTCTATGCCAAAGTTAAATTCATGATTTCCAAGTATCCAAGCATCATAATTTATGTAATTCATAGCTTCTATTATAGGATTTTTTGTTTCATTTATAAATATATCAGCATAATTATCTTGTATTGTATCTCCAGCATCTACAACTATTGTATTTGGATTTTTTGTTCTTATTTCTTTAACTATTGTAGAAATTTGAGCTAATGATCCTTTTTTATTTTCACTTCTTATAGCATATTCATAAGGCATAAACCTTCCATGTATATCACTCGTAGCTATTATTATCATATTTATTTTTTTGCCGTTATCTGAATATTCTATTTTTTGTTGTATATTTGTAGATTCATCAGTTATTTCATCAATTTTTAATTTATCATCTGTGGATTCATCACTTATTTCATTATTTATTTTTTGATCATCTTCATAGAGTTTTTGGAGATTTGTATCTTCATTTTGACTTTTTATCTGTTCTTCCTTGTTTGAATTCATATTTAATACAGAGAATAATATTATCAATATAATAACTATTATTATAGATAATATTAGCCATATTTTATTATTTTTCTTTGCCATAAAAATCTCCCCCTTATTTTCATTAGAATAATATTATAATTTAGTATATTTTTAATTGATATACATTAATTATACATTAACCTTATGAGTGTATCAACTATACAATTTTAAAATTTTTTATTTTATTCCATATTTTTTATTAATCTCTATGTTATAATTCTATTATATATCATATTTTCGTTAAGGGAGTATTTTTTATGAAAGACTTTTTTAGAGAACTATGGAAACCTATTTTGTTAATATCAATAGTTCTGTTTTTTATGATCATTGGAAGCACTATGGATGTAGAGAAATATTTGAATATTTTACTTAATTTCATTAATTCTTTCTCCAATAATAATTTTATTATTTATTCAATAATATTCATTATTGCTGTTATAATGGCTGTTCCTGGTTCTATATTGTTTGTTTTAACTTCTATTAATTTTGGAAGTTTTTATGGTTTTTTTATTAATTCTTTTTCCTCTACATTGGGAGCTTGTTTTGCCTTTTTAATTTCAAGGTATTTTGCTCAAGATTCTATTAAAAATTTTTTGTCTAAAAAACCTAATTATAATAAAATATACGAATTAACTGCCTCAAAAGGAACTACTTTTATAGCAATTACACGGTTAATTCCTATTTTTCCATTTAATTTGATGAATTATATTTTTGGATTGACTAAAGTTGATTTTTATAAATATGCTTTTTGGACTTGGATTACTATGATGCCAAATATTTTATTGTATACATTAGCTGCTGATATAATAAAAGGATTTTTAACTGGGAAAACTTTATCTATAATAGGATTTATAGTTATAATTGGAAGTATTTTTTTACTTCATTTTGTGACTCAAAAAATTAAAGATAATATTTGAATTTAAAATAAAAAAAGTTGGAATTAATTCCAACTTTTTTTATACTCCTTCTTTTAAAAATTTAAATTGTGTCATATATAATTCATAATATTTTCCTTGTTTTTCCATTAATTGCATATGTGTTCCCATTTCTTCTATTTCTCCATTATCTATATAAAATATTTTATCACAATCTCTTATAGTTGATAATCTATGAGCTATTATGAAAGATGTTCTATTTTTTAATAGTTCTTTTATTCCTTGCTGGACTTTTTGTTCTGTTTCTGTATCTATGTTTGAAGTTGCTTCATCAAGTATTAATATTTTTGGATTTGCTATCATAGCTCTTGTTAAAGAAATTAATTGTCTTTGACCTACTGATAATCTTGTTCCTCTTTCATTTACATTTGTATCATATTTTTTTTCTAAATTTTGTATGAAAGTATGAGAACCAATAGCTATTGATGATTTTACTATTTCTTTTTCATTTATATTTGGGTTTGAATAAATTATATTTTCTTTTATTGTAGTTGAAAATAAAAATGTATCTTGTAACATTATTCCCATTTGTTCTCTATAACTTTCTATTGAATAATCTTTTATATCTTTACCATCTACAAGTATTTGACCTTCACTTGGATCATAAAATCTACTCAGCAAATTTATTATAGTAGTTTTTCCAGCTCCAGTTGGACCTACGAGTGCTATTGATTCTCCTTCTTTTACTTTAAAATTTATAGATTTTAAAACCTTTTTTTCTCTATCATAGGAAAAATTCACGTCTTTAAATTCAATTTCTCCTTTTATTTCAGGCATTTTATTTTCTTTTGTATCTTTAACTGATGGTTTTATATTAAATATTTCAAAAACTCTATCAGCTGCTGAAAAACTTGTTATTAAATTATTGTAAAAATTAGCTATATTGAATATAGGTCTCCAAAATATCGACATATACCATGTAAATGCAAATAATTCTCCTATTGTTAATTGATTATTTTTTATTAGATTAAAACTATATGTATATATTATCACCAATCCAACTCCTTGAGAAATAAAGATTGCAGGATCTAAAAAATCTTGTAATCTTACTGCATTTATAAATGAATTTACCATTTCATCCACATAATTAAAAAATGTATTTTCTGCTTTTTTCTCTGCATTAAAAGCCTGTATCACCTTTATTCCCGAAAATTCTTCATGTGTGTATGAATTTAAATTAGACCTTTTTTTTCTGAAGTTCTCCCATCTTTTTCTAACAAGTATTTGAATTACTGCCAAAGTCATTATTAGCAATGGAATTACTAATAAAGTTACTATTGCTAATTTATAATTCATTATTAACATTATTATAGTCACTGTTATTATGGTCAATATTTCTGGAAAAAAATTAACTATTATTGAATGAAAAAAATTTTGTAATGAATTTATATCGCCTATTACTCTCGCTAATATTTTTCCAACAGGTCTTTCATCAAAAAAATCAAAAGATAATTTTTGTATGTGTTTATATAAATCATGTCTTATATTCACTACTATCTTATTTGTTATATCTCCCATTGTTACTATTCTATATCTAGATAATATTGAAGATATTATATTCAATATTATACCAATTATCCCAATTATTAAAAGACCTTTTACATCAGAATTTTTTATGTAATTATCTATAGATATCTTTAATATGTATGGATTTAATAGATTTACAAACATTATTATTATCATAACAAATGTTATCAATATAATTGTTTTTTTAAATGGTTTTAAATATGAAAATAATCTCTTAAATAATTCTTTTCGAGACATTCTTATCGTTTTTTCATCTAATTTACTTGCATTATAGGCCATTATATCACCTCATCAATTTCTTCTTCTATAAAGTCTTTAAATTGTTGTAAATATATATTATAATATTTTCCTTTTTTGTTTATCAATTGCATATGTGTTCCAATTTCTTTTATTTCACCATCTTCAAGATATACTATTTGATCTGCATTTTTTACAGCTGATATTCTATGTGCTATTATTATTTTTATTTGCTCTTTATTTAATTTATTTATATTTTTTAATACTTCATATTCAGTTTCCATATCTAATGCAGATGTTGCATCATCAAGCACTATAATTTTTGAATTCTTATTTAAAGCTCTTGCTATTGTAAGCCTTTGTTTTTGACCACCTGATAATCCCTGCCCTCTTTCACCTATTATTGTTTTTTCTTGATATTTTAATTTTTCTACAAATTCTTTTGAACCAGAATTTTCTAATATTTCGTTTAATTTTATATCATTTTCATTTCCTGCAAGTTTTATATTCTCTTCTACTGATTCTGAAAAAAGAAAATTTTCTTGAAATACATAACTTATATTTTCTCTTAATTTTTTTAATGAGTAATTTCTTATATCTTCATTGTCTATATATATATTTCCTTTATCTATTTCGTAGAATCTTGCAATTAAGTTTACTAAAGAAGTTTTTCCAGATCCAGTAGGTCCTATTATAGCTAATGTTTGTCCTTTTTGTATTTTCAAATTTATATTTTTTAATATATATTTATCATTATATTTAAACCATACATTGTTAAATACTATTTTTGAATCTTTTATTTCTAAATCTTTTTTATTATCTACTATTTTAGGTTCATAATCTTTTATCTTTTGGATTTTTCTTGCTGATGAATTAGCTTGTGAAATAACATTCATAAACATTCCTACAGTTCTCATAGGCCATATTAAAAGCCATATATATTCTGTAAAAGCTAAGAGTGTACCTATAGTTATTTCTTCTTTAATTGTAAGCATTCCACCAAAAATCATCACAATTATCATAGTCATATTTCCAACTAATTCTATTGCTGGATAGTATTTTCCAAATATTCTTGTTTTTTTCATATTTAAATCATAATTTTGTTTATTAAGATTTAAAAATTTTAATACTTCTTTTTTTTCATTCGCATAAGCCTTTACAAGTCTTACTCCTGAAATATTTTCTTGTGCTGTTGTATTTATTTTTGCTGCTTGATCTGATATTTCATCATAGGATTTTGATATTTTATTTTCCATTTTTAAAGCTAAATAAAATATTATTGGCATTGTAATTACACTTAATATAGCTAATTTATAATTTAAATAAAATAATATAGTTGTTGCTGATATAAATGTAATTATTGCTTCACTTAAAAATCCTATTCCAAATCCTAAAGCATTCCATATATTTTCTGCATCTTCTCCTATTCTTGACATTAATTCTCCAGTATTTTTATTATCAAAAAATGAAAAATCATATTTTTGCATTTCCGAAAATAAATCTTTTTTTATATCTCCCATAACTTTAGTTCCTATATAATCAAATAAAAATTCTCTCGTATATGCAAAAATTGATTTTAATATCATTATTCCAATAAGTATTAATATTAATTTTAAAAATATATCATATTGTTGTTCAACAAATACTTTATCTACAAGAGTTTTTGTTATATAAGGGTTTAAGAGATCTAATCCCGTAAACCCTAACATTGCTAATATGGATATAAACGTAAATAATTTATATTTTTTTAAATATTTTAATATTTTAAACATTTTATTAAGCCACCTTTTTTTGAACTTTTATTTCTTCATATTTTAGTATTTGAAATATATTTATTTCAGTTTTTTTTATATCTTTTTTTATTTCTATATATTTTAATTTTTTCATATCTCTATCTCCTTAGAATTTTCTTATATTATCATAATGAATGTATTTATATATGTTTTCTATTTCTTTTTTTTGTTTTTTATTCAATATTTTTTCTAAGTATTTATTCATATTTTCACCTCAAATTTTTCGTGTAATTTCATATACTATGTTTTTATATTGATTCATTTTATCTATTAATTCGTTTTTTTGTTCTTTATTTAAATATTTTAATCTTTTCATATCTTTTCCTCCCGTTAACTTTAATTTAATTAAATTTAATCAATAATTATTTCAAAAAAAATATTTTTTATATAACTTTATTTTTTTAAAAACTAATTAATTAATTTTTAATCACTTTTTTCGTCATTTGTATCATCCCCTTAATTATTTTTAATAAAAAAAACCGTGACCATTTCGTCACGGTTTTTATACAAAAAAAGGCCGTGACTATGGATAGTCACGGCCTTTGATATTAGTTTAAAAAATTAAAACCTTCGAGGCAGAGCTATCCCATGATTTTTGAGGATTGAGCAAATTAGCAATAAATTGGGACACTATTCCCGCAAATGCTAAAATATAATATCTTAATTTCAATAATCTTATCATCGCACTACCTCCTTTTATTTTTTTATTTACATAATTAAATATACAGTATATTAATTTCATTTACATCAATCTAAAGTTAACATAAAATAAACGGATTATTTTTATCCATTATAATTTTCTTCTAAATGTTTTATATCACCATGAATTTTTAATTTAAATTTTTCATTATTATATTCAAATAAACTCAGTGATGTATTTTCAGTATATGTTGTTTTCCAAATATTTTTGATATTTTCATTTAATAATATTAAAAATATCATTTTCAACGTTACTCCATGTGTTACTATTAATATATCTGAACTTTCATTGTTTTCATTTATTATTTGATATAATGTATTTTCTACTCTTTTTTTTAATTCTTGAAAAGTTTCTCCTTTATCAGGTTTATAATTCTCTGGTTCATACCAAAAATTATATAACTGTTTTGGTAATTTATTGCTTTCTTTTATTTTTTCATAGTTTTTTCCTTCAAATTCTCCAAGATATATTTCTTTTAGTCCTTCTTTTTCTATTATAGGCATTTTTCTATTATTTTTTATTATTTCTGATGTTTCATACGCTCGTTTTAATGGACTGGTATATATTTTGTCTATTTTTATTTTTTTTAATCTTTTTGATAATAATTCTGCTTGTCTTTTTCCAATTTCTGTTAAGTTTGAATTTTTCCATCCTTGAAATTTTTTTTGAATATTCCATTCAGTTTGTCCATGTCTTGTAAGATATATATTCATTTTTTCCTCCTAAGTTAACATAATTTTATTTAGTTTTTATTATTTAGTTTTATTTTGGTATTATAATTATATAATGATAGGATTTTTTTATAATTTATCTTTTTGAAGAGGTGGTTAATAATGAGTTTAAATTTTGATGTTATTAAGGTTGATATTCCTGAAAATGCTAACATTATTGTAGGACAATCACATTTTATCAAAACAGTAGAAGATATCTATGAAACTCTTGTTACAACTAATCCAGCTATTAAATTTGGTTTGGCTTTTAATGAAGCTTCTGGGCCATGTTTGATACGTTACGATGGAAATGATGATGATTTAATAAAAAATGCTGTAAAGAATGCAAAAAAAATTGCTGCTGGTCATATTTTTGTTTTAGTTATTAAAAATGGCTTTCCTATAAGTGTTATGAATTCTATTCAAAATGTTCAAGAAGTAGTTAATATTTTTGCAGCTACTGCTAATCCATTAGAATTAGTTATAGCTGAAACTGATCAAGGAAGAGGTATAATGGGTGTTATTGATGGATTTACTCCTAAAGGTATTGAAGAAGAAGAAGATATTCAAAAAAGATATGATTTTTTAAGAAAAGTCACTAATTATAAGAGGTGATTCTATGAATATTTTTGAATGTGAAAAATTTTTAAATTCTATACTTGAACCTTGGAACTTCAACGACTTTTGTCATAATGGCATTCAAATAGAAGGAAAAGAAGAGGTTAAAAAAATTGCTTGTGGAGTATCATTTAATGAAGACTTTATAGATAAAGCTATAGACTATAATGCAGATATGCTTTTAGTTCATCACGGTATTTTTGGAAAAAATTTTTTTAATTTATCTGGATTTATGAAGAAAAGGGTTGAAAAAGTAATAAAAAATGATTTAACTCTTATAGGTTATCATTTACCTTTAGATGCTCATTCTGGATATGGTAATAATATTTCAATTTTAAATTCTTTGAAATTGAAAAATGCTAAAAGATTTGAAGTTGGTTTTTTAGGTGAATATGATTCTAAAATGGATTTTGAAGAATTTTTGAATAAAGTCGAAATTTTATTTGAAGGACAAAAATTGCTTGTTTATAAAAATAATCCTCATGTAAAAAACGTAGCAATTGTATCAGGTGAAGGTAGCGATTTTTTAAATAAACTTGATGATGATATTGATACTTTTATAACTGGTGATGTTAAAGAATATACAAGAAATATTGCTAAAGAAAGATGTATAAACTTTATAAATGCTGGGCACTATGCTACTGAAACTTTTGGAGTTAAAAATCTTTCAAAACTTTTATCTGATAAGTTTGATGTGGAATTTAAATTTTTAGATATTTATAATGAAATTTGATCATATTCTATAAAAATTATATAAACACATGATTACTCTATATTTTTTTGTATTAGTAATCATGTGTTTTAATTTTATTTTAAAAATTCTATTATTTTTTGAGCAACTATTTCTTTTTCTGTGTCATTTACTACTATATGATTACTTTTTTCAAGTATTAAATATTCACTTTTTATATTTTTATCTATTATTTCTTTTACTTCGAAAGGTACTGCTTCATCTTTTTTAGAGATTATTGTTAATGTTTTTGATTTTATATTTTTTAAATTTTTTATTCCCATTTTTTGCACTTTTTTTAGATCTGATACTTTGGATATTATATTAAAATTCCAATATTCTTCGGCAAGTTTTTTCAGATCTTTGTCTTCAAATGTTGGAGGATTTTTTCTTTCTTTTTCTTTTATAAAATATTTCAATATAGGTGTCCATTTTAATCTTTTATCTTTTGCAATAAATGCTGGTGCACATAAAAATATTTTTTTAGGTTGAAATTTAGAAGCTAGTATTGCAGTTATAACTCCTCCCATTGATAATCCGCCTATATATACATTGTCATATTGTGACTTTAAATTCAAATATGATTCATAAGAGTATCTTATCCAATCTTTCCAATTTGAATTAATAAAATCTTCCTTATTTGTTCCATGCCCAGGAAGTCTTGGAATAAAAACATTATATCCTTCTTCATTTAATCTTTCACCAAGATAATACATATCATTTGGAATTCCATTGTATCCATGAATTAAAAGTACAACTTCGTTATATTTTTCCCCTTTTAAAAATTTCTGCTTTGCTTTTGGATTGACATTAGTTTGAATTTTCTTATAATTCATTTTTTTACCTCCATTTATTTTTTAACTTTTAATTTATGATATAATAATTATTGAAAGGTTTCAAGGGGGGATTTTCATTGAAAATAGGTAAATTTGCAAAACAATTTGATTTAACTATAGATACAGTTCGGTACTATATAGAAATAGGTTTATTGACGCCTGAGAAAATTCATAATCAATATACTTTTGATGATAGATGCGAAAAAGATCTTGAAGAAATTTTAGAACTTAAGTCTATGCGTTTTACAGTTTCTCAAATTCAAAAAATTTTTTCTATTAAAAGGTTTACTAATCTTACAAATCAAGATGGATTGGATTATTATGTTAGTTTTTTTGATAATAAGAAACATGAACTTTTGAACGAAAAAGACCTTATTACTAAAGCTATAAAAGATATTAACGAAAAAATAATTTCTATAAGAAAAAATTTTAATGATAATTATACTAAAATTGGTGTACCTCTTTTTTTTATAAACTTTTTATATTGCCCTGAATGTGATTCAAAGCTTAATTTATCTAAAGGTTCTATAGAAGACAATCAAGTTTTTAAGGGAGAGATTTCTTGCAAATGTGGATATAAAGCTAATATTGATAATGGTATTATTATAACTGATTCTGCCGATTATAATAAACCTGAAATAGAAGAAGTTGAAAAACCTGGAGAAAATTATGTTAAAAAATCTAATCAATCTTTCGTTAATCTTGTATATAAAGGTATGGATTGGATATATAAGAGATTTAATAAATTTGATCTATCTAATAAATTTATTCTTGAATTAGGGACTGGTTCTGGATTTTTTTTAAAAAAAATAATAGGTAATATTCCTGAATCTTCATTTTATATCGCATGTGATGATAAATATGAAGTAATTAAATCATCTAAAAACTATATGGAGTCTATGGGAAAAACAGGTAACATAATTTTTGTTTCTTCAAAATTTTCTAAAATTCCTATAAAAAAAGGAATTATTGACATTATATTAGATGTTTACGGATCTTCAAGTAGAAATTTAAAGAATGATATTTCTCCAATACAAGGAACAAAAAATTTCTTAAAAATTAATGGTTATTGGCTCGGTAGTTATCTTTATTTTAAAGAATCTTCAAAAACATTAAAAAAACTTGACTCTAAAATCAAAGATAAATTTTTATTGGAGAATATTAAAGCTTCTTTTAATATTAATAATTTGAAAGAAATTGAGTCTTATTATCTTGGAAATTCTAAAAAAACAGGTTATACCGAACCTTTTATAATAGACGGGGATACTGTTAATCATTGGGCTTTTTATGGAATAAAGTATTGATTTATTAATTAATACATTTAATTAAACTTTTTTTAATTTTATTACTATATCATTGGGATTATGAAAGTTTTGTTTTTGGAGGAGTTTTTATGAATAATAATGATGATTTTAAAAAATTTATAGATAGAATCTTAAAAGATAATCCTGAACTTAAAAATTTTAATCTTGATTTTTTAAAAGATATTAATGAAGATGATGTGAATGAAATACTTGACAAACTAAAAATAGCTTCAGAAAAATTCATTAAGTCTGAACAAAAAGCTACAAAGAAAGCTTATGAAATTATTGATTTTAAAGATGAAGATTTAGTAATAGATTATGACTCTTATTTGAAAACTATTATTTCTTTTCCTTTTGCTTTAGCCGTTGGAGAAGATATTTTAAATAATGAGTCGACTTCTGGTATATATAAAGGATTTTATTTTGGAAATAAAATCTCATTTGAATATGATGATATTTTTGAACTTATAACTATTAAACGTATTGTTGCTATGGATATAGCTACAATCATAAGGAAACATTTTATGAAATTTTTATATTTCAAAAATAAATTAAAAAATTATCTAGAAGATATTGTTTATAAATATTTAAAAGTTTTTGGATTTTCTGAAGATATTGATATTTTTGAATTAAGAGAATTTAATTTTGTTGTTAGACTCAAACCAAAACATTATGATTCTTTTGAAGATATGTTTGATGATTTAATAGAAGATAAAAGTGAAAAATTTAAACTTATGAAAGCTTATTTAATTACAGAATTTTCAATCGCTATAATAGATTAAAAAATTAGGATGAATTTTTCATCCTAATTTTTTATATATTTTGTTTGAATTTTATTTGATATTAAAAATAACATAAAAATTATTAATACATTTATTGCAGATAATGCAGATGATTCCTTAATTAATCTTGAAGATGAAATTGTAAAATTTACAACACTTACAAGAGGCAAATAATCTCTCAATTGCATTGTATAAGTTATGGTAAATTCTCCATATATTATTGCAAATATTTGCATAAAAGTCGAGATTAAAATTGGAAATAATATTGGTAATTCTATTTTTGTAAATATTTTTAATTTATTTGCACCATCGATAGCTCCAGCTTCAAGTATTTCTTTTTTAAATCCTAATACATGTTGATATAAAAATGAATAAGATATTGGAATAGTTATTAATATAAAGCCTATTACTAATAATATAACATAATTTATGTTGTATAGTATATTCATATACAATAATGATGTAGCTAAAAATGCTGAAGATATTCCAAGTGTTGAAAGTATTATTATATTACTAAATTTCGTATAATTTTTCAAAATTATATAGGCTATTAAAGTACTTGTTATTGCTGAAATAAATGATATTGATAAAGAATTTATTATAGATTTTATAACAGGATATTTATTATTAAATTCTGTTGAAAATATATTTTTTAGTCCTTCAATATCAAATTTCATATTTATAAAATCATATACAGAAGATAATATTCCTGTTATTATTATCGAGTATTCAAATATAAAATAAATTAATGCTCCTATTAAAAGTATTTTATTAACTTTTTTATCATATGTTTTATATTCTATTTCATAATTTTCATTTGTTGTTGTAAAAATATTTAATATTAAAAGTATTATAAATTGTAATATCGCTAAGCTTAACGCCTTAGAAAAATCAAGATTCCCCCTTAAAGCATTAGAAATTGCAACTTCCAGCGTTGAATATCTAAGACCTCCTATACTCATTACAATTGCAAAACTCGTAAAACTATATGTAAACACAAGAAAAAAAGCCCTTAAAATAGATGGAAAAATCATAGGAATTTGTATTTTTAAAAATAATTTTATTTTATTGCTTCCTTCAAGTTCAGCATTTTCTATTATATTATTCGGAATAGATCTTATAGAAGAAGATATATATTTTACAAAAATTGGAGAATTATAAAATATATGTGCCATTACCACACCTTTTAAAGTATACATTATATTTATGTTCATACCGAGGTTATTAAGTATTCCATAATTTGAATATATTAAACTAAATGCAATTACCGCTGATATAGGTGGAAAAAAGAATGGTATAAATATTGATGCTTCTAATATTTTTGATAAAATACTCTTTGACTTTGAAACATATATTGCTGGGACTATAGCAACAATAAAAGAAAAAACAGATGATAATAATGCTTGAATAATAGTATTCAAAAGGATTCGTAAATAATACGAATCCTTTATATAATTTAATGAATCGATTTTAAAAAAATCTTTCATGAGTATATATATTGGAATTATCCATATCAACGAATATATTATTATTATGTAGTTTTTTTTCATATTTTTAATACATTATTTCCTCCCATTCTTTTAACCATTTATCAAGATTTTCACTTATTTGTTTTGAATCAATACTTAATATTTTATTTGGTTCTTTTGCATATTTAAATGATTCTGGCATTTCTGTATTTATTACCGGAAACATCCAATTGTTCAATGGAATTTCTTTCTGAAATTCTTCTTCAAGCATAAAGTCTATAAATTTTTCAGCTAAATCTCGATTTTTAGTTTTATTTACTATTCCTGCTGCTTCTATTTGTACATATCCACCTTCTTCTGGAATAAATTCTTTATATTTGACTTGTTTATAATATTCATAAGAATAAGCTCCATCTGTTGCATAAGATAACATCATAGGAGCTTCTCCCGCTTCAAATTTTGCAAAAGATTCACTCCAACCCGGAGTTACTGTTAATATACTATTTTTAAAACTTTTCCAGAATTCTTTCCAATTTTCACCGTATATCGCTATTGTCCATAATAATAGTGATTGTGCTGTACTTGACATAGAAGGATTTTGTATAATTATAGATTTATTCATTTTTTTTAAATCTTCAAATGTCTTTAATTCTTGATCTATTTTTTCTGGATCATATATAAATGCAATAGCTCCATAATCAAAAGGAGTTAAATAATAATTTTTATCAAATAAAAGATTTTTATCTTTTATTTTTGATAAATTTTTGGATTTATATGGTACTAATAAATCTTCTTCTAAAGCTTTTACTGCAAGTGATTGATCCAAACCAATAACTAAATCAGCTTTTGGATTTCTTTGTTCAAGTATTAATCTTGATACTATTCCACCTGCATCACCTAATTTTATAACTCTTATATTAGTATTATACTTTTTTTCAAACTTTTGTACAAGATTATCTTCTATCCAACTCATACTTTCATATGTATAAATAGTTAACCCATTTGAAAATGTTATAACACCTAATAAAATGACAGTCATAAATAATAATCCCAATTTTTTCATACTACACCTCCAAAAAAAACTCTTATACCAAGACTGGTATAAGAGTTTTATTTTTAACTTCCTACGCCAGCATTATCTGGATCAGGTTTTAGGGTCGATGTTTTTTACATCCTCTCAGCATTTGAGCTCCCCTGTTTTTTATTTAATTTTTCTTAATATATTTTATCACTTTTAATTTAAATTAAAGTTAATTTTATTTCTCTTTTAAGATTTATTCGTTTATAAAAGAAGATATTTATGTTTTTTATACTTAATCTATTAAAAGAAAGGTAAGATATTTAATATAAAAAAATAAAACACATTGAGTTCGTTACAATTATTTTACTTGATATTTTTTCTAAAATTATATATAATATATGTATAGTATCAAAACTGATGTCTGCAGTGGGTGGCTCAGTTTAATTTGGAGGTAAAATAGTGAAAGGTTCAGTAAAATGGTTTGATTCAAAAAAGGGTTATGGTTTCATCACAGCAGAAGATGGAAATGATGTATTTGTTCATTTCTCAGCAATTACTATGGATGGTTACAAGAAATTAGAAGAAAATCAGAATGTAGAATTTGAAATTGTTGAAGGCGAAAAAGGACCACAAGCTTCAAACGTTACACTCGCTGACTAATTTAACCATAATCACCCGTTAGGGTTTCAAAAGATAAAGGGTCGTTTTTAACGACCCTTTTTATTTATGAATTTATTATCTTTATTCCTGCACTTGCACCTATTCTTTCTGCACCGTTTTTTATCATAGTTAAAGCTCCATCAAAGTCTCTAACTCCTCCTGAGGCTTTTACTTTTAATTCATCACCAACTACAAATTTCATCAATGATACATCTTCTTTTGTTGCCCCATTCGTTCCAAATCCTGTAGAAGTTTTTACAAATTGAGCTCCAGCTAATTTTGATAATAAACATGCAGCTATCTTTTCCTCTTTTGTTAAATAACATGTTTCTATTATAACTTTTACAAGTTTTCCATCAGCAGCTTCTACTACTGATTTTATATCATTTAATACATAATCATAATATTTATTTTTAAGCATCCCAACATTTATAACCATATCAAATTCATCTGCACCATCTTCACGAGCAATTTGAGTTTCATAGGCTTTTACTGTTGTATCATTTGCACCAAGAGGAAATCCTATAACTGTAGCTATTTTCACTTCACTATTTTCAAGTTCTTCTTTAGCTAATGAAACATATGCAGGATTTATGCATACTGAAAAGAAATGATTTTCTTTCGCTTCTTTACATAGTTTTACTATATCTTGTGGAGTTGTTTCGGCTTTTAAGACTGTATGGTCTATATATTTTGCCATGTCTTTAGGTTCAATTGTTATATTTTTTTCTTGCATAATATAATCATTGTTAACTCTTTTTATTTCTTGATCTATCATTTCTTTTAATTCTTTATTTTCCATTTTTATCCTCCTATTTTTAATATATTCTTTTGCAAGTTTTCCAACCTAAAACTATTTTTAAACTTTCATAAAATGGTATATCTATCATAAAATCAAAATAAGTATGATATCTTTCATAAAGGTTTTCTATAACTTGAACTATTTCTTTATAATAATTTTTTCCATCGGTTAATCCAACTCTATAAGTATTTTCTTCATGATAAAACCCATTAGTTTTTAATCCCTTTTTCAATTCATTCGTTTTAGTTTTGAAAAATAAAACATTTATACCATCATATGAATTTATAAGTTTTTGAATTAATTTGTTAGTTTTTTCTTCATCTTTCATATTAAAAGATTTAATTATTTCAGCAGCTATTGTATTCACAGAATAAGGTATTATTTTATTTTGATCTACATAAGAATATATAGTTTTTGAAAATGAACAATAATCAGGTATTTTAGAATTAGCTTTGTTATTATTGAAATCTTTTATACAGGATACACAAGGAAAATTATCTTTTCTCAATGAGGCCAATGCTGAAATCGATTTTTCTATATCATTAGAATATTGTCCTATATAAAAATTTAATATATTTATAGTTTTTTTAGCTTTTCCTTCGAGGAATGCTTTTGATATATAACTTGATGCTTTTTGTATATCTTTATCATAAAGTGCTGTTGCCATACTTATAAAAGAATAATTTAAATAGTCATTAGCTATTTTTAAAAATTTTGCTGCCATTGAATACTTTTCTTGTACTAAAGATAATGTACATAATAATAAATAAGGATATGGACTTTTTCTGTGATTATCTAAAAAACTCTTAGTATAATTTAATATGTCTTTATCTTTTCTAAATATCTTTAACATTCCTAAATTAAATCTTGATTCGATATCATTTCCAGTTAAAAAAAAGTTTTCAGCCTTATCATAATCATTTCTTAACATATGCATTAAACCAAATTGATTATAATATTGCATTGGAGATTTTGAACTCAATCTATTTTCAAATATCAATGAAAGTTTTTCATCTTCTAATTCTATATCATATAAAACAAAATCAACCCATGTCTTAATATTTTGCACGGGAACATTTATTGATATTTGATCTATATCTGGTTTATATATAGTAGGTTTAGTTTTTTCTTTTTTTGGTTCTATTTTTTTCCCTTGTTTTATGAGATCTTTTTCGAATTCTCTCTTTAATTTCATTATATTTTCAAATTTTTTGTCATCTGTCATCAAGTTCCACCATCCTGGATATATTAAAACTATAATATTTATTTTTACCTATTATTATATGATCTTGTAATTTTATTCCCAGGATTTCTCCAGATTGTTTTACTTTTTCTGTAAGATCATAGTCTTGCATACTTGGCCTTGGATCTCCCGAAGGATGATTATGAACAAGAATTATAGATACAGCATTATGTATAATTGCTTTTTTAAATATATCTCTTGGATGGGCTATAGAAGCATTTGCTGTACCAATACTTACATCTTCATGTATTATAAGATTTAATTTCGAATCTAATATTAAAACTCTTACTATCTCTTTGTCTGAATGTATAAGATCTTCACAATAGTTATAAACATTCAATGGAGATTCCATTTTTTTGCTTTTATATCTCATTTTTTGTATATGATATCTTTTTCCCATTTCTAAAGAGGCTTTTAAATTTATAGCTGAAACTTGACCTACCCCTTTTATTTTTTGAAGTTCTTCTATACTTATATCATATAATTGAATAAAATTTTCATATTTTTCTATAATTTTTTTTGATACTTCAAAAACATTTGCCCCTTTTACACCTCTTCTCAAGATTATAGCAATGAGTTCTTGGTCAGTAAGTCTTTCCGATCCATAACTAAGTAATTTTTCCCTTGGTAATAATTCTGTATTCAATTCCATCCCCCCGCATGAAATCAATAAGATTGTAATATATTTTTGAAATTGGAAACCCCATTATATTGTAATAATCACCATTTATTTTTTCTACTAAAACAGCTCCAAAGTCTTGAATTCCATATGCTCCAGCTTTATCATATACATTAAAATTTTCTATATAATAATCTATAATTTGTTCATCCAATTTTCTAAAATATACTTCTGTTTTTTCATTAAAAGTTGTTATATTACTTAAAGTTCTAAATGTTATTCCAGTATAAACATAATGTTTTTTGCCAGAAAGCATTGATAACATTTTAAAAGCCTCATCTTTATTTCGAGGTTTTCCAAGTTTATAATTTTCATAAAAAACCATTGTATCAGAAGTTATCAATATTTCTTCTTTTTGTATTTTTATAGATTTACTTTTTTTCTCTGAGATTTCTTCAACTATATCATCTGCATTTTTGCTACAATATTCTTCATTTATATCTGAAGTTCTTATCTTAAAATCATTAACTATAAATTTCAATAAAGATTGTCTTCTCGGAGATTTTGATCCTAATACTATATTATTATTAGTTGTTATCAAATTTTACACTCCTTTTCACTATTTTTACGACATATGCATTTATAAATGCCGTTAAGGCTCCAAATAGTATCATATATGGATAATAATACACTATTCCTTTAGATTTTACTATAAAAACTCCTGCAACTATTATTTGTGCAGTATTTGAAAAAAAAGCTCCTATTTCGCTTATTCCAAGTATAGAAAGTTTTTTAAATATTTTATTCATTAAATACATCATCAAAGCAGAAGCTAATGCTCCACTTAATCCCAAATAAAATGTTGGAGCAAGAAATTTCCCGCTTAATATAGAACCTATAACTGTCTTTAATAAAGCTATCATCATTATATTAACAAATCCCATATTTTCAATAACAGATATTATTATTGGAAAATTAGAAAATCCCCATCTAGCACCTGGTACACCTACAGGTAAAGGTAAAAATGTTTCAACATAATATATTGCAGATGCCATAGCTGTTAATATTGAAATATAAGATATACTTTTTGATTTTACCATGTCAATAGATCAACTCCAGTTTCATCTTTTCCAATAGGTTTTATTATAACTTTATTTGGTATACATATGATTTCATGATTTGGACTGTCAACCCATCCCATATTCACACATATTTGTAATGGACAATTCGATTCTACAGCTCTAATTTTTTGATTTAAATATTCTATTTTCATTATTGGTATTTCATTTTCATCAAATAATGTATATGTTCCTTCTTTCGTTATTTCCATTACTTTTTCATTTTTTATATAAACATCAGCACCCCTTATTTTTTTATCACTTTTATTTATTAAAATGAATACTAAAGATATAATAATAATACCAATTATTATTATTATATCTTTTTTATTTATTAATTTCATTATCTTCCTTTCTCCCTAAAATAATCAAAACCTTGAGTTTCTTTAGTAGATTTATCTTTGCCTATTATAAAAACTTGAAGTCCAAAATTTGTAAAATAATCTAATGAAGGATTGTTTATTCCAAGTATAAATGCCGCAGTAGCAAAAGCATCTGCATTCATCAAATCATCAGCTATAACTGTAGTGCTAACAGCATCATTTGCTGGATACCCCGTTTTTGGATCTATGAGATGATGATATTTTTTATCATTTTCTATAAAATATCTTTCATAATCTCCAGATGTTGCTATAGCTCCATCATATAAATAAATTATATCTATATTTGTATATTGAGTTGTATTAAAAGGATCTCTTATTCCAATTGCCCATGGTAAATTTCCATATTTTGGGCCTATTATTCCTATATCTCCACCAGCATCTATAAAGCCCGTTGCTTTTGGATCTAATTCTTTTATTCTATGTATAACCATATCCACTGAATATCCTTTTGCGATGCCACCAAGATCTATTTTTACTCCTGGTTTTGTGAGTTTTACTTTATTTCCTTCTATTTCAATATACCTATAATTAACAAGTTCTAGAGTTTTTTTCAATTCTTCTGAATTTGGAACTTGTTTTGGTGATTCTACATCATCAAATCCCCATAATTTTAATACAGGTCTAAGTGTTGGATCAAAAGCATCCCCTGTCATTTTTGAGATATTTATTGAGGATTTTATCAAGAATAAAGATTCTTCATCCATTATTAATTCTCTTTTTTCATTTAATTGATTAACAACACTTTCTTCTATATTTGCCGAAAATTTATTATGTAATCTTTGAAATTCTTTTTCTGCTATATCTAATAGTGTAGAAGAACTAACTTTTTCTCCACTCACTCTAACACGAACTATTGTTCCTAGAACATCCATTTGTTTATCTGAATATGTTGGTTTAGGTTTATAAAATATAATGAACGCTAATAAAAATACCGCTATAAGAAAAAATGTTATATATAATATATTTTTTACATTTCCATTACCTTTCTTCCACACTTGATACATCCTCCATTTTCATTTAGATTTACAATTTTTATATTGTATCCCTTTCTTTCTACCAATAGTTCTCCACATTCAGGACAATAAGTAGATTCATACTTTGGATCCCATATATTTCCGATATAAACAAATTCAAGATGTTTTTTTGCTATTTGATATATTTCTATCAATTTTCCTATATCTGTAGCTTTTTTTGAATATTTATATCTTGGAAAATATTTATTTATATGTAATGGAATTTTACTCGATAAACTTGATATCCATTTGAATTCTTCTTCAAGTTCTTGTAAATTTTCGTTTATATCTGGTACTATAAGAGTTGTTATTTCTATATGAGCATTTTTTTCAAAAATTATTTTTATATTCTCTTTTATTTTCTCTAAATCGCCATTAAAAATTTTTTTGTAAGTTTCACTATCAAAAGTTTTTAAATCTATGTTAAAAGCATCTATGTATTGAAGTAACAATTCAAGTGGTTCTTTTTTTATATATCCATTACTAACCATAATTGTATATATATCAAGATCATAATTTTTTATTTCACGACACGCATCTAAAACATATTCAAACCAAACTATTGGTTCAGAATATGTAAAAGCAATTCCACCGACTTTATATTTTTCTATTAAATTCGGAATAGCATTCGGATATATTTTTTTGCTATATGCAGGTATTTCTTGTGAAATTTCATGGTTTTGACAATAAGGACATATTAAATTACATCCCCAACTTCCTAAAGATAAAATATTTTTACCCGGTTTAAAATGAAATAATGGTTTTTTTTCTATGGGTTCTATTTCAAATCCTGTAACTTCGGCATAATTTATACTATTCAATTCAGAAGAAATATTCTTTCTAGTTTTACAAAAACCAGTTTTATTTTCTTCAATGATACATTCATGAGGACATAAATTGCATAAAATTCCTTCTTCTTTTTGAGAAGAAAATAAAGCATTCATATTCATAAAATCCCTCCCTAAAAGTATCTTTTTGTTTCAAAACTATATATATCAACTTTCTCATCATAATTTAGTCCAGCTTTTAATTTTGCTATTCTTATCTGATCTTCAATCGTATTAATTCCATCAAGATTTGGAAGTAATACACCTTTTTTATAATCGTGTTCAACCATAATTCCATATTTTACAGGATCGAGTTCTTTTATATTTTCTATTTTTTTCAACGGAGTTAATATATCTATACTTATATAAATATTATTTAACTCTTCTTCTTTCAGCGGAGGAAATCTATAATCTTTTATTGAAGCTAAAATAGAATTATGTTTTATTTCTTCATAAAGATTTTTATATTGTGGAATTATAGTTCCAATACAACCTCTAAGTTCATCTTCTAAAGTATGAAGAGTTACAAAACATGAATAATTATCTTCAAATTCTTTTTGAAAGTATTTATATCTTATGTCTTGAATCTCATTTTTTATGATATAATTTTGTATAATCTCCCTTGCATACTGACAAAAAAAGTGTTTTTCTCTCATAAAATCACCCCCTCACTTCGATTATATCATGAAACATTAGTTTATTATATTAGTAATAGGGAGTTAATTTGAAAATATTTGAAAATAAGAGTATAATAGTTATTGATTCCTGTTTTATCCTTTTTATGGAGGATTATTATGAAAAAACTCGATTTAAGAGCTTTTAATCAAATGAACCTTGTTATACTTTTTGGCGTAACAGTCTTAGCAAATATCTTTGTAGGACTCGGTATAGGTTGGTTTATATATAGCAAAACTGATTCAAAACTATTTTTGATTTTGTTTTTGCTACTTGGTGTTGCATCAGGTTTATATAGTGGTATAAAAGAATTACTTAAAGAGGCCGAAAGATATGACTCAATTGAAAAGAAAATTAATAGAGATGATGATTAAAGCAATAACGATATCGATTATTGAAGTTATCGTATTGCTATTTTTTGTTGGTTTTCAAGCTTTATGGGTTTTTTGGGGTACTTTAGGAGTTATTTTAGGATTTTATATGATGTATGAAGATATAAATAAAATGAAACAAAATATATTTAGTTTAAAGAAAAAAAAAATTCCTGCAGGATATTTTTTTAGGTATTTAATGTATGGTATAATTCTTATTATATCTGGTATTTTCTCTGAAAAAGCTTTATTAATTACTTTTTTAGGTTTATTTAATTTGAAAATAGTACCTTTCATCTCACAAAAATGATTTAGTGGGGGTGTTTTAATGCTGAAAGAAAAAAAGCTTAAGAACACTATAATCCTTTTTTTTGCCCTTTATGTGATACTTGGAATAGTAAATGTATTTACTTCTAAGTCTGAACTTGAAGGTGTTGGCCAGAGATGGATTGTAGAGTTTGGGAACGGCGGTTTTCTTGGTCAGATAAATCCTATGACTGTATTGATGTCAGGTCTAATAATATTAATTATTATTTTATTCGCAAAATCTGTAAAGTTTGAAAGAATTCCTGGAAGAAAACAAAGTATTGTTGAATTAATGCTTGATTATTTTTGGGAATTAGTTGAAGATTCTGTACCTGACCAAAAGTATAGAAAACCTACATTTGTGATTTCAATGAGCTTATTTTTATTCATTGGCTTTGCAAATATTTTGAGTGGCATGCCTGGTATAAGTGTACTTCCTACTGATTCAGGTTTGTCTGTACAACTTTTTACTGATACTTGGTATACGCCTACATCTGATTTGAATACAAATTTGACTTTTGCATTAATGGTATTTATAATAAGTCATGTTTTTGCTGCAAAATCTAAAGGTGTTGGAAAATGGCTCAAAAGTTTTATAGAACCTAATCCTATTATGCTTCCGTTGAACCTCATAAGTGAAATTGCTAAACCTGTTTCACATTCTTTGAGGCTTTTTGGTAATATAATGGGTGGTGGAATTCTTGTTTTAATAATTAGTTATATGTTGAAGTACTTTGTTATCCCTATTTTCTTATGGGGATTTTTTGGATGGTTTGTAGGCCTTATTCAGGCTTTCGTTTTCGCTTTACTCTCAATAGCCTATATTGGTTCATTGTTAGAATAAAAATTATCTTCTATAATAAAGGAGGATGAAGTTATATGGATTTAAAAGAGATGTTACAACAGTTAGTTTCAAACGGTGGAGCTTTAGGATGGGGTTTATATTATTTAGGTAAACTTTTAGGTGCAGGTCTTGCAATGGGTATCGGTGCTATCGGACCGGGTGTTGGAGAAGGTCAAGTTGGTGCTCATGCTATGGATTCAATAGCAAGACAACCTGAGATGTCAGGAACTATAACCACAAGAATGTTATTAGCTATGGCCGTTACTGAATCTACTGGTCTTTATTCTTTGGTTATTTCTCTTGTAATGATTTTCGTGTTACCATAATGAAACATTTTACACTTTAACCCGGAAAGGGGGTAAAAGAGTGCTTTCGTTTAATTTGACTTCTATTGTAAATTTAATCGGGTTTTTAGTTTTTATGCTTTTTTTGTATAAGTTACTTTATAAACCTTATTTTGATATGACTGATAAAAGAAAAAATGAGGTTGAAAAAAACTTAAACGAAGCTGAAAGACTTAGAATTAATGCTCAAGAAGCTAAAGAAAAAGCTGAAAAAGAATATGAAGATATCAAAAATCAGAAAAGTGAAATTTTAAAAGATGCTGAAGAACAAGCAAAAAAAATTATTTCTGAAGCTAAGGATGAAGCTGAAATTCAAAAAGATAAAATAATTGAAAAAGCTGAAACTTCTGCGGTGGAAATAAAAAATGAAGCTATGAAAGATATACAAGCTAAGGTAGTTACTATGGCTTTAACAGTTTCATCTATGATTTTAAAAGAAAAATTAGATCAAAAAGCCAACGAAGAATTAATAAGAAGAGCTTTATCTAATCTCAATGAAAAAGGTGATCAGTTATGAAGCTTTCATATTCTTTAGCAACAAGATATACCGATGCTTTTTTAGAAATTTTACAGAAAAATGATAAAATGAGTAATTTAGAAAATTATATAGAAGCTATTCAGAATATAATCGATAAGATTAATTCTGATAGCGTTTTTCATGATATGATTAATAGTCCTCTACTTCCAAAAGATTATATTACAAAAAAAATATATGAATCATCTAAAATTGAGGATACATTGTTTGAAAAATTTATTCATTCATTGGTTTTAAAATCAAGACAAGAACTTCTGTTTTTTATAGTTAAAATTTTAAATAATTATAATCTTGAATTAAAAAAACTTATAAAGGCTGAAATTATAACAGCAAAACCCATAGATTCAAAAAATTCAGAAGATTTAAAGAATATTTTAAAAAATAAAACTGGTAGGGATGTTATTTTAAAAACATCTCTTGATGAATCTTTAATTGGTGGTATTCAACTTTATGTTGAAGATAAGTATTATGATTACTCCATTAAAGGGTATTTAGACAGTATAAAACGCTCATATGCTCAAACCGGGGGTGATTAATTTTGCGCATAAATCCAGATGAGCTCACAAAAGTTATAGAGGAGCGTATCAAAAGCTACGAGAGTGGTGAAATTAAAGAAATAGGTTGGGTAATGCAGGTAAGTGACGGTATAGTAAGAGCCTATGGGATGAAAGAAACTATGGCTAATGAATTAGTTGAAATTCATACTCAACAAGGCGATATAGTTTATGGTATTGCCATGAATCTTGAAGAAGATAATGCCGGAATTATTTCTTTAGGCGACTACAAAAACATAAAAGAAGGCGACAAGGTTATAAGAACTAATAGAATTATAGAAGTTCCCGTTGGAAATGCCCTTTTAGGAAGAGTAGTCAATCCACTTGGAATTCCTCTTGATGGTAAAGGTGAGATAAAATCAGAAGAAAATTATCCAATTGAAAGAAAAGCAACAGGAGTTATTTCAAGAAAACCTGTTGATACTCCTCTTCAAACTGGGTTAAAAGTTATAGATAGTACAATACCTATTGGAAGAGGTCAGAGAGAATTAATTATAGGCGATAGACAAACTGGTAAAACTGCAATCGCAATAGATACGATTATAAATCAAAAAGGGAAAAATGTTAAATGTATTTATGTAGCTATAGGTCAAAAATCATCATCTATAGCAAGATCTATTGATCAGCTTGAAAAGAACGGTGCTATGGAATATACAACTATTGTAGTTGCAAGTGCTTCTGACCCAGCATCTTTACTTTATCTTGCACCTTATGCTGGAGCAGCTATAGGAGAATATTTCATGTTTAATAGTCAAGATGCACTCGTTGTATATGATGATTTGAGCAAACATGCACAAGCTTATAGAGAGCTTTCTTTACTTCTTAGAAGACCTCCTGGAAGAGAAGCATATCCTGGTGATGTCTTTTATTTACATTCAAGATTGCTTGAAAGGGCTGCAAGATTAAACGATGATTTTGGTGGAGGTTCTTTGACTGCTTTACCTATAATAGAAACTCAAGCTAATGATATTTCTGCTTATATACCTACTAATGTTATTTCAATAACAGATGGTCAGATATATCTTGAGTCTTCTCTATTTATGTCTGGTATTAGACCTGCCGTTAATATTGGTCTTTCTGTATCAAGAGTCGGTGGTGCAGCTCAAACTAAAGCTATTAAGAAAGTTTCAGGTAGTTTAAAACTTGATTTAGCTCAGTATAGAGAATTAGAATCATTTTCACAATTTTCATCAGATCTTGATGAAGCTACAAAGAGACAACTCATAAAAGGTGAAAAGTTAATGGAACTTTTAAAACAAAAACAATATTCACCATTGGATGTTGAAGAAGAAGTAGTTATTCTTTTCGCTGGAACTGAAGGATATCTTTCAGATATTCCAACAAACAAAATTTTGGCTTTCGAGAAGGATTTTTTACAGTTTATGCATAGAGAAAATCAAGAGGTATTGAGTGAAATAAAAGATACTAAAGATCTTTCAGATGATTTAAAAAATAAATTGAAAAGTATTATAGAATCTTTCTTAAAAACGTATAAAGCCTAATGGCGGTGGTTTAGTTGAGTAAAGGTAAATTAAGAATTATAAAAAAGAGAATTGATTCAACAAGATCTACCATGCAAATAACTAAAGCTATGCAAATGGTAGCCTCCGCAAGATTAAATAAAATAAAAAAAGGTATGCAACCAATAAGAGATTATGCAAAATATGCTAAAAATATTATAGAAAAAATTGAACCAGATATAAATTCACCATTCGTAAAAGATGGATCTGGAACTTTATTAGTTGTAATTACTCCAGATATGGGACTTGGTGGCTCCTTTGCTTCCGATATTAGTACTTTTGCAAAGAAAGAATCTGAGAAAATAGATGATTTTAAAGGTTTTCTCGTTATAGGTAATAGAGGATCCGTTGAACTTAAGAAAACGAATAAAATATTGTTATCGAGAGTGAATTTATTCGATACACCAAAAAAAGAACATGCAGAATATATTTTAGATGATATATTAGAATTTCTTGAAAAAGAAGATATATCTAAGGTTAAAGTCATTTATGGAGAACTTAAAAATGCTTTGATTCAAAAACCTAAAATTGTAGATCTTTTGCCTATTCAATATGAAAATTCTTTGGATCCAAGATATGAATATGAACCTGATTCATCTGTTCTTTTTGAAGAGGCATCTTATTTATATATGCTCTCTCAGATTTTCTTGTTTATTTATGAAACAAAGATTTCTGAACTTCATGCAAGACAGAATGCTATGAAAAATGCAACTGAAAATGCTGAAAATCTCATTTCTGATTTAAATCTTGAATATAATAAAATGAGACAGGCTTCAATCACTTCAGAACTTATAGATATAGTTAATGGAGCCCAGGCACTCCAGGATGATTAATGGGGGTGAAAAACTTGGATAAAACGGTTGGTAAAATAATAAGTGTAATTGGACCTGTTGTTGATGTTAAATTTCCAGAAGGTCAATTACCTGAAATTTATGATTCTTTAGAAGTTAATAATCCTTATACAAATACCAAATTAGTTTTAGAAGTAGAACAATTAATCGGTGATGATACTGCCAGATGTATAGCAATGGATTCAACTGATGGTATTAAAAGAGGATTAGATGCTATTAACACTGGAACTTCTATTAAAGTTCCTGTTGGAATGGGATCATTGGGAAGAATGTTCAATTTATTGGGTGATCCTATAGATGAAAGAGGTGAAGTTTCTGATATAGACCATTGGCCTATTCATAGAGAATCACCTACTCTTGAAGAACAAAATACAGAAATAGAAATTCTTGAAACTGGTATAAAGTGTATAGATCTATTAGCACCTTTTCCTAAAGGTGGTAAGATAGGACTTTTTGGTGGTGCTGGTGTTGGTAAAACAGTTCTCGTTATGGAACTTATAAGAAATATAGCTAAAGAGCATAAAGGTATTTCAGTCTTTGCTGGTGTTGGTGAAAGAACGAGAGAAGGTAATGATTTATGGCTTGATATGAATGATTCCGGAGTTATAGAGAATACTGCACTCGTTTTTGGTCAAATGAATGAACCACCTGGAGCAAGATTTAGAATTCCTTTAACAGCTTTAACTATGGCTGAATATTTTAGAGATGAACAAAAAAAAGATGTTTTATTATTCATAGATAATATTTTTAGATTTGTTCAAGCAGGTTCTGAAGTTTCTGCTTTACTCGGTAGAATGCCTTCTGCTGTTGGTTATCAGCCAACTTTGGCTTCTGATATGGGACAATTACAGGAAAGAATAACATCTACAAAAGATGGTTCTATAACCTCTGTACAAGCTGTATACGTTCCTGCCGATGATTTTACTGATCCTGCACCTGCAACAACATTTTCACATCTTGATGCAAATATAAATTTATCAAGAAAACAAGCTGAAATGGCATTATATCCAGCTCTTGATCCTTTAGATTCTACTTCAAAAATGTTAGATCCTAATGTTGTTGGAGAAGATCATTATTTTGTTGCTAGAGAAGTTCAAGCAATTTTACAAAAATATAATGATTTACAAGATATAATAGCTATTCTCGGTATTGAAGAACTTTCTGAAGAAGATAAATTAACAGTTTCAAGGGCCAGAAAAATTCAAAAATTCTTATCTCAGCCTTTCTTTGTTGCTGAAAAATTTTCTAATATATCTGGTGCTTATGTAAAAGTAGAAGAAACTGTTAAAGGATTTAAAGATATATTGGAAGGTAAATATGATGATCTTCCAGAAAATGCTTTTTACATGGTTGGAACTATTGAACAGGCTGTTGAAAAAGCAAAGAATTTGTAGGGGGGATAAACGATGTTTAATGTGAAAATAGTAACCCCTGAAGGCATTAAAGAAGATATTGATGCAAGATATGTCGAATTTACTACAATAGATGGTTCTATTGGTGTATTACAAGATAGACTTCCAATTGTTGCAAAGTTGAAGTTTGCCCCATTAAAAATAATATCTAAAGATGAAAAGAAACTTGTTTATGCTGTTCTTGGAGGTCTTGTGGATATGGATGGTAAAAACTTTACTGTTCTAACAACAGAAGCACTCAAACCAGATGAAATCGATGTGGAATCGGCAAGAAAAGCTGTTGAAAAAGCAGAAGAACAATTAAAAAAATCTGATGATTTTATGCAAAAAACTAAATTAAAATCTGAAATTCAAAGAAATATGACAAAAATTGATATTGCTAATACAAAATAGAATAGGTTTAACCTATTCTATTTTTTTTATTATTTTTTTTATTATTTTTTCATTTTGTATATTTTTTTTATAAATTTTTAAATTCTCTATTACATTGATTATATCTATATGATTATTCATTTTTAAAGCTTTTTCATATAATGTTGGAAAAAACATCATTTTATCCATAAATATAGGTGATATATATATATTACTCAAATCTTTAATATTTTCAAAGTTTATTTTTTTATTATTTAAAATAAATATATCTATTTTTTTATTTAAAAAATAGAATATATTTTCATTTTTGGATATTTCTTCATAATATCCAAAAAAATATTTTATTTCTTTATATAGAATTATTCTTTTAAAAGTTTCTTGATACTTATTATAAATTTTTAATTCATTTTCAAACAAATATATAATTTTTTCAGATTCAAACACGATGATTTTTATCCCAAAGATATTTGAAATCTCAAATAAAATATTTAAATCTATTTTTTTCCCTTTATAATATAAAAGATAAAGGTATATACCTTCATTTAATCCTTTTATTATCTGTTCTGTTATTTTTATATAATTTTTTTCTTCTATTATTTTAAATTTTCCATTTGAAGATTCTATTTTTAAATCAAAATAATTATTTTTTATATATTTATAGATTTTTCTCATATAAAATTTTTTTAATATTTTCATTTTTATATCCTTTTAAAAGTTTTATTTTTTATCAAAAAATCTTTATATACAATTTCTTTGAGTTTTTTTATATTTATTCTTTTATTATTAAAGTTTTTTCTGAGTTCAAAAAAAGTATATATTGAGTTTTTTTCTATGTATTCTTTTTTGTCTTTACTGTAATAATAAATTCCTGAAAAAACTTTTTTGTTATAAAGAATTATTATAGAATCTATTCCAGAAAAATTTGAACAAGAACTAATATGATTTAAGTATTTTTCAATATTTGAATAGTCAACATCTATATAAAAAATGTTTAAATCACATTGTTCTAGATTACTTAAAATATAATGATTATAATCAAGAGCTTCTTTTAACTTTCCAATAAAGATATTAAATCCATATACTTTTAATATATTTTTTTCTTCTATTTGATTATTTTTGTTAAAAACTTTAAAGTCATTGTTTCTATATATAATATTAAAAGAGCTATGGTCATTTAATGACCACGGCTCTGTTGATAAAATTAAATTTATACTAAAAAATTCCATTGAATTTATTGGATTTCCAGCATAAATATTCATTTTTATTTATAATTTTCCATGAATGCTTTATATGCA
Organism: Oceanotoga teriensis; assembly: GCF_003148465.1. Lineage (NCBI taxonomy): Bacteria > Thermotogati > Thermotogota > Thermotogae > Petrotogales > Petrotogaceae > Oceanotoga > Oceanotoga teriensis. The sequence goes on along the minus strand of NZ_QGGI01000006.1, from coordinate 35,640 downwards.
AGATATGTTTCATAAAGATCTCCCTTTGAAGCTATTTCATAAGGTGCATGCATTCCTAATAATGCTACTCCAGCATCTATTACATCTAAACCCTGTTCAGCAAAGAATTTTGCTATAGTTCCTCCTCCACCTAAGTCTGTTCTTCCCAATTCTCCAGTTTGCCACAATATATTATTTTCATTCCAAACTTTTCTAACTTTTCCAACTACTTCAGCATTAGCATCATTAGTTCCTGCTTTTCCTCTTGCACCAGTATATTTAGTTAAAACAATTCCATAATTTAGTTTTGGAGCATTATTTATATCATGTGCATCTTTATAATTCGGATCAAATGCAGCTGATACATCAGAAGATAATAAAATTGAGTTGTTTATAGCATCTTCTATTGCTATAGCAACATCTTCATTTTGTAATTTCAATAATTTTTTTAACATTGGTATCCAAAAATGATTTTTTGCTCCAGTATTTCCATCTGAACCTATTTCTTCTTTATCAACAAGAAGTATAGCTGAAGATCTTGAATTAATTTTTGAATTTATCAATGCTGTTAAACTTGTATATGCACAAATTCTATCATCATGACCATATGCTGCTATCAAACTTCTATCAAGTCCAACATCACGTGAAGGTAACGATGGAACTATTTCTAATTCAGCACTTATGAGATCTTCTTCAATTATTCCATATTTTTCATTTAATATATTTAATATATTTAATTTAACTGAGTCTTTTATTTTTTCTTCTGAATCATAATTTATAGATATAGTTCCCAATAAAAGATTCATTTTTTCTGGATCTATTGCTTCACTTATCGCTTTTTTATTTCTATCTAAATGAGGTAAAAGATCAGATATGACGAATACAGGATCTTTTAAATCATCTCCTATAGATACTTCTACCGTTTCCCCCTTTGAATTTATAATAACACCATGTAATTCAAGAGGTATATTAAGCCATTGATATTTTTTGATACCTCCATAATAATGTGTTTTTGCCATTGCTATTTCTGTATCTTCTATCAAAGGTTCTGGTTTAAAATCTATTCTTGGTGCATCAACATGTGATCCAACTATATTTACACCATTTTTTATTTTTCCTTTGATTTCAATTGCAAATAATGATTTATCTCTATTTATATAGTAAACCTTATCTCCATCTTTTAATTTTCCTTCTTTTTCAAAAAATTCAAGTGGTTTATAACCATTTTCTTCTAATAATTTTTTAGAATATTTTATAGCCTTTCTTTCTGTTTTTGAATAATCCATAAATTTTTTATAGTTTTCTGTATAATCATCCACAGTTTTAAAATCATTTTTTTCCCAAACATTTTTTCTATTCAATGTTAATTTTTTACTAAGTTCTTTATAGTCCATTTTTTACACCTCCATTAGAAATAAGTTTGTTTATTTGTTTTTATTTAACTTTTATATTATTTTCATTTTTTTAAAAAATATTCTATAATATAATTAAGAAGCAACTTATATTATTTTCATCAGAAAAATAATTAGTTAGTAAAGTTAATAAAATTAACTATATTAAAATTATATCATCATGGATAGGGGGTTGTCAAAGTGGAAAAAGAGTTATACCCAGAGGTTACTCTTGATTTAGTGAGAGTAACAGAAGCTGCAGCATTGATGAGTAGTATTTATTTAGGATTTGGAAATAAAGAAAAAGTTGATGGTGCAGCTGTTGATGCAATGCGCGGGATGTTGGATTATATAGATATCAAAGGTACAGTTATAATCGGTGAAGGTGAAAAAGATGAAGCACCAATGCTTTATCATGGAGAAAAAGTTGGAAATTGGAATGATAATTCTTATGAAATGGATATTGCAGTTGATCCAATTGATGGTACTCGTCTTGTTGCATATGGACTTCCAAATGCTATAAGTGTTATGGTTGCTGCAGAAAAAGGTAAAATTTTATCTTTACCTACTTTTTATTCATCTAAGTTAGTTGTTGGTCCAGAATTAAAAGGTAAATTAGATATAAATTCTCCGATAAAAGAAAATATCAAAGTTGCAGCTGCAGTACTTGGTGTTCCAATTTCTGAGATTACAGTGGTAATACTCAATAGAGATAGACATAAAAATATAATAGATGATGTTAGATCTATAGGTGCAAGGATTAAATTAATTGGAGATGGCGATATAGCAGGCGCCATAGCAACTTGTATGCCTGATAGCGGTGTAAATATTTATATTGGAATAGGGGGATCTCCAGAAGCAATATTAGCAGCTGGTGCACTGAAAACTCTTGATGGGGAAATTCAAGTCAAAATTTGGCCAAGAGATGAAGATGAAAAATTAAAAGCATTAGGTGAAGGTTGGGATTTGAATAAAGTTTATTTTACGGATGATTTAGTTGGAGGAAAACATGTAATTTTTGCTGCAACAGGTGTTACTGAAGGAGATTTTCTAAGTGGCGTAAAATTTTTAAAAGGAAAAGCAATAACAGAATCAATTTCTATGAGAAGTTCAAGTGCTACCATTAGAAAAATATCTACTGTTCATAATCTTGATACAAAGACTATAAGGATTAAATCTTTAGATGGCGATGAAAAATTTGTTAATCTTAATAAATCTGATGAAAAACAAAAATTATTAAATTTAAAATTATTTTAAATTCCTCGATCTATAAATTGACCCATAGATCAAAGAAAAAAGAAGGGTATCGATATTTTAAATATCGATACCTTTTTTATTAGAATATAGGATCGCTTTCCATATGTTCCCAATAATCTTTAGATATTTTATCATAAAGTTCTTTAATCTTATCTCTATGAGCTTTTTCCCAATCTGCTAAATGGTTTAATACCTTTTTTACTTCTTCATCTTCAATAGAATTTGCAGCTTTTTCATAAAAATTCATAAAATCTTCTTCAATTAAATACGCCATTCTCAAAACTGGTATATCAGTTCTTAAAGCTTTGAAATCTCCTCCATAAACTATTTCATTTTTTTGTCTTTCATTAAATACCTTACCTATATCTTCAACATTGTACCTTATAGGTTCATCTTCTTCTATGGTATTTATTAGTTTATTTATATAGTCTACATGGTCCTTTTCCATATTTCCTAGTTCTTCAAAAGCTTTTTTTACTTCTGGGTGATTAACTGTTTTTGATTTCGATCTATAAAACTGCATTCCTTCCATTTCTTTAGCTAAAGCATAATCTAAAATTCCTAAAACTTTACTAGCCATTTTATCCCCTCCATCTATTAATAATATCTTTCTACAATTAAATTATAACCCAAATTCTTTAAAATTCAAAACAATTTTTAAATTTTACAAAAATCAATTTCATAAGAATTTTCATTAAATTTTATTATTGCATATTCTCCATCACAGAAAGCACCTGGATTTATTATATCAATTTCATCTATATTTTCTCTATTTTGTATATGAGAATGACCATAAATCATAATATCAATTTTATCATTGAATCTTTTAATCAATCTATCAGTATATGCCCTACCAGTTTGATGCCCATGTAATAATCCAATTTTTATTTTATTTATTTCAATGGTCTTCATTTCTGGCAACTTATTTCTAAGGTAGAATTCATCCATATTACCATATACAGCATGAACATTTGAATTCAAATTTTGAATATAGAAAAGCACTGTATCAGAAGTTAAGTCACCACAAATTATCACTCCATCATAAGATTTAAAATCTATTTTTTCTAAATTATGATTTATTCCTTTATCTGGATCATGAATATCACTTATTATAATATATTTCATTTTTAACACTCTCCTCTTATATAATTATTTTTATACTTATCAATACTATTTTTATAATATAATTTTATAAAATTATTAATCTTATAAAATTATATTATAAAGCCCCCCAATTTGGGGGACTAATTATCTTATTATTGATCTTTCCAAACTGTCCATATATTCCAAAGTACACCTCTATATGGAACAAGTTCCTCTGAAGTTAGATGTAATGAATCACTAACTGCGAGAAGGCTATTTTGTGCAAATGTATAAATCATTGGCATATATTGTGCTTCAAGATTACTCCATTCTTCAAACATATCTCTTAATTTTTCATCATCTAATTCTGATTTTTGTAATCTGTATATTTCATCTATTCTTCTTTCCCATTCAGCAACTTCATAATCAGCTGGGTCTAAAAGATCTGGATTTACATCTTTTAAATATTCAGGTGACCAATTCCAAAAATGTAATCCACCATCTAAAAGATATGTGTTCCATCCATCATTTGGATCTGGTGTTTCTCCAGAAAGTCTCAATATTACAGATTCAAAACTTCCGCCCATTAAATTATTTACAACTGTATTGAACTGTAAAGGTCTAAAATTAACTTCTATTCCCAATTTAGCTAATGAATCTGTTAATATATTACCTACTTCAACCCAAGATGTAGTTGAAACATTTGTAACCATATCAAATTGTACGAGATTTCCATTAGGTCCATATAATTTTCCATCATTTCCCCATGTAAATCCGCCTTCTTTTAATTCTCTCTTAGCTTTAGATAAAGAATATCTATAACCCAATGAATCTATAAATTCTTTATCATAATATGGTTCTCCTGGAACTCTTGGTGCATATGTAGGTGTTCCCAAACCATTCAACATAGAATCAATTATTGCTTCTCTATTTAAAGCATAAGAAACAGCTTTTCTAAAATGTACATTTCTGAACCATACTCTTTGTTCTTTTTTTGGAGAGTTAAAATTAAATGATACAAATGTTGGTCCTGGTACATAACTTCCAATTACTGTATGATATGGTAAAGAGCTTTCTTTTTCCTTCAATGAAACATATGTAGGTGCAGAAACAGATATGAAATCCAATTCTCCAGCCTGGAATTTCAATACTTCAGTTTCAGCATTTTGAACTATTACACATATATGTTCATCTAAATAAGGTAGTTGAACTCCATTTTTATCTTTTGCAAAGAAATAAGGATTCTTTTCAAATACTAATCTAACCCCTTCTCTATATTCTTTGAAAATAAAAGGTCCTGAAGCAACTAAATCATCCATCTGTTCAAGTGTCCATATTTGAGGAAATTTTACAGGATCATCTGCATATTGTCCAAGTTTATGTTTAGGTAAAATCCCTGTTGAACCTATACTTCCAATTGCAACTCTCATAGGTTTATTATAATGAAAAACAACTGTGTAATCATCGATAACTTTTATTGTTGGAAGATTTCCATCTTCATCGGTAAATCCATCATTACCATTAACAGACATATTTTTTTTAAAGTATATATCTTCGAATGTAAATCTAACATCTTCAGATGTTAAAGGTGTTCCATCTGACCATTTTAACCCCTTTCTCAAATTAAAGGTTAAATCCATACCACCATCAGCAGCATTAACTGCTTCATATGATTTTGCTAAATATGGTTTTTTGTAAAATGCCTCTTCATCTTTGCTCAAAAGTGATGCTATGAACATGTTTATGAACATATTAGAATTATTATCTGAAGCCCAAGCTGGATTTAATGTTTTTGGATCTGTAGTTGTAGACCAAAACATTGTTCCACCTTTTTCTCCCTCTGTGTCTTCAATTAGCCAATCAACTTCTGCAGCAAAAGCTGTTATAAATAAAGTGATAACAGCAAGTAAAGTAATTAACTTTCTCATATAAACCCTCCTAAGTTATATTTGCCTCTTCCCTCTGTTAAGACCTAACTTAAAAGGTATTTTATATTATTATCTTCCCAAAGATCTTGGATCTAATGCATCTCTAACAGCATCTCCAAAAAGATTGAAAGAAATAACTGTTATGAATATAAATAATCCTGGTAACATAAGCCAAGGGTAATTTGTTAAGGCCTCTATGTTTTGTGCCTGAGATAGCATAAGTCCCCATGATGCAGATGGTTCTGTAATACCTATACCAAGGAAACTCAACCCGGCTTCTCCAAGTATATAACCAGGAACTTGTAATGTAGCAGATACTATTATATAAGTTGCTGTATTAGGTATTAAATGACCCCATATTATTTTTCTTCCTGGATATCCCATTGCAATAGCAGCTTCAACAAATTCTGTTTGTTTTATTCCGAGTGTCATACCTCTTATTACCCTCGTCATTGAAGGCCATCCTATAAATGACAGTATTATTATTATAAACAAATATCTTATAGCAGGATCCATTTTAGGCGGCATAACAGCTGCAAGAGAAATTATTAAGTAAAAACTTGGAATGGACATTAGTATTTCTGTAAATCTCATAAGTATTTCATCTGTCCATCCTCCATAAAATCCAGCAAGACCACCAAGGAAAAGTCCAATAGTGAATGTTATTAGTATTCCAACAAGACCTACAGATAATGATATTCTCGATGCATGAACTATTCTACTTATCATATCTCTTCCATATTGATCGGCACCCCAAAGGAATAAAAGACCTTCATCTGATAAGTAATCATTGTATTCTGGTAATAATGTTTTTTCAGTTCCAAATAAATGATGTGAAGCTGGAATAAATCCAAGTAATTTATATTCCCATGATTTAACGAACCAGTTTATTTTATATTCTTTAAAATTAACTGCTTTTAAATTTTCTGGATATAATTCAACTTCATCAAAATCTCCTATAGTTATCAATACAAAATCGAGTTTTTTGTAAAAATCTATCGATTCTATTTCTTTATCTTTTAATTTTGATGAATATCTAAAGTTTTCTTTAAATTCATTTATAGTTAAAGGTCTATTATCTAATCTTTCTACAACTTCTTCACCATTTAAAAGTTTTGAAAATGATGTTGAATATAATTCTCCATCTTTTTGTGGTTGAGAATTAACATTTTCTCCAGTAAGCCAGTCAACAGGTATTAAACTTGAAGGAGAATCTGTTTTATTTTCAAGTTGTATATATTCTCCATTTTTTGTTTTTGCTTTTATTATAGATTTATAATAATATTGAATATTATTTACAGTTGCATCATATGTTTCATTATAAGTTCCAAGTTCAAAATAAACATCTTTATCTTGAAATTCATCAAATCCTACGATTTTATCAAGATGTGTTGCTTCTAAAAACGTACCTCTTCTGGTTACAGGATCTCTCGTTTGTTCATATAAATAAACATGTGAACCGACTTTCTCTCCAGTTACCAAATTTTTTGAATATACTTTTTGAGGACTTAAAAATCTATATTTTATATGATTGTTATAAGGATTCATAGGTGAAAAAAAGTCTGCAAATATAGCCAATATATATAATATTGCAAGTATCCACATTGCTATTAAGCCAAGTTTATGTTTTTTTAATATTCTCCAAACCAATTGTGGCATAGAGAGAAACTCATTCTCAAAAACATCATCATTATTTTCATTAGATGAATTTTCTTGAGCTTGAGTATTTATTTTTTTCTGTTCTTCAGCCATTTTTCATATCCCTCCATTATGATAATCTAAGTCTAACTCTTGGGTCAACCGCTGCGAGTAATATATCGGCAATCAAATTACCAAATACCAACAATAATGCACTCAACATAAGATTGGCCATAACAAGGAATATATCCTGCTGTGTTAAAGCTTCAATTATAAGACTTCCCATTCCAGGCCAAGAGAAAACTCTTTCTGTAAGAACCGCTCCACCCAAAAGTCCTGATATAGAAAATCCCAATGAAGTTACAACAGGGTTTATGGCATTTCTCATAGCATGTTTATAGATTACAACTCTATTTGGCATACCTTTTGCCCTTGCAAATTCAACATAATCTTTATTTAATTCATCAAGTAATTGTCCTCTCATAATTCTCATAGTTCCTGCCAAACCTGATGTTCCAAGAGTAACCATAGGTCCTATAACATGCCAAAAATAGTCTCCCATCTGTTGAAACCAATTTAAACTATCAAAATTATTCGATATTATTCCACCTATAGGAAATATTCCAGTGGATGCCGACATAAAAAGCCATAAAAGAGCAAAAAAGAAATTAGGTATTGATATTCCTATAAAACCAAAAACTGATAAAGCCTGATCTGTAAATGTATATTGTTTTAAAGCACTTACTATACCCAGCGGGATACCTATCCCCCAGGTAAAAATGAATGTGGTAATACTCAGTAATAGAGTAGCTTCCAATCTTCTAAAGAGAATATTCCAAACAGGTACTTTATAAGTAAATGAGTAACCCCAGTCTCCTTGTACAATATTTTTTAACCATATAAAGTATTGAACAACTGGTTCTTTATCAAGACCAAACTGTTTTTCAAGATTATCTATCTGTTCCTTTGAAATACTTGGACTTAATCTATAAGTATCCAAGAAATCCCCAGGAGCAAGAGAAATAACAAGAAAGGCTACTATTGATACTCCCAATAGTACAGGTAAAGACAGTATGAGTCTTCTGAGTATGTACTTTAACAACTCTTTCTACCTCCTTAAAAATTTAAAAAGCGGGAAGGCTTCCCTTCCCGCCTTCTATATTGAATTATTTCTTGTATATTGCTTCTATATTCCAAAGAACTCCCGCACCATATAATGGACTTGGTTCTGGATTGAATATTACTATATCATCTTTCATTGCAACTAAATAATTCTGTGAAACTGTATAAACAAGTATTTGTTTACCTGCTGCTAACATTTGCCATTCATCCCAAAGGTCTTGAACTTTTGCAGGATCCATGATAGATCTGTTTATCTTCATTATTTCATCTATTCTCTTTTCAGCATCTGATACATAATATTCATTAGGATCTACCCAATCTTGTACTTCTGGTGACCAGTTCCAGAAATGGAGTCCACCGTTTAATGACCAAACATTTGTACCCCAAGCTGGATCGTCTCCACCTTGTAATCCAAGTATTAAAGAATCCCAATTAGCTGAATATAAGTTCTGAACTAATGTATTGAATTGTACAGGTCTATAATTTACATTTATTCCAAGTTTTTGAACGGAATCAACAAAAATATTTGCTATTTCTTCTCTTGCATTACTACCAGAGTTTGTTGTAATTTCAAATTCAACAACATTTCCATCCCAATCAAGAAGTTGACCTTGTGAATTCCATGTAAAACCAGCTTGTTGTAAATATCTCTTTGCTTTTGCTATTGAATATCTAAATCCAAAACTTTCTATTTCAGGATTGTAGAATGCAGATGTTCTATTTCTTGGTCCATACATAGGTTCACCAAGGCCGTTATACAATGTATCTATTATAGTTTCTCTATCAAAAGCAAATGACATTGCAAGTCTAAAATTATCATTTCTAAACCATTCTCTATGTATTGGATCCTTTGCATTGAAGTTGAAAGCTATAAATTGTGAACTTGCATTTGGTCCACCAACTATTATATTCCAATTCTTTTCAGCTTGTTGTGCTTTTATTGCTGGATAATCCGCTGCACTTATTTGAAGAAGATCTATATCTCCTGCTTCAAATTTTAATCTCATAGTATTTGTATCTTGAACTATTAAAAATACTAATTTATCAAGATATGGCAATTGTACACCATCTTTTGATTTTATAAAGTAATAAGGATTTCTTTCTAATACTACCCTTACACCTTCTCTATATTCTGTAACAATATATGGACCTGAAGAAATTATATCTCCTATTTGTTCTATAGTCCACATTTGAGCAAATGATTCTGGTGAATCTACTTTATCTTTGAAAATATGTTTTGGCATTATTGTGATTCCACCAAGAGAATCATATCCAAATCTATATTTTGTTGGATATTTAAACTTCAAAATATTTCCATCAACAGTTAATTCAGGCAAATTACCTTCAGTGTCTTGATATGTTTCAACACCATCAGCAGTCATACCATCACCTTTTATGATATTTTCATATGTAAACACAATATCTTCAACTGTTAAAGGTTGACCATCTGACCATTTTAAACCTTTTCTTAATTCAAAATAATAAGCTGTTCCACCATCAGCTGTTTCTTCTCTCCAAAATCTCTTCGCCAAAGCTGGTTGATTAACTTGTGCTTTATTGTCGCTTCCCATCAATGATTCATACATATATTTATATATATCTCTTGAAGATGATTCTTGCGACCAGTAAGCATTGAGTGTTTTAGGTCCAGATGTAGTTCCAAGATAAAGCGTACCTCCCTTGACTCCACCTTCAACATCTCTTATCAACCATTCTGTTTCTTCTGCAAACATAAATAATGCTGCAGCCATAACTAGCATGATAACAAAAAATTTTTTCATGCATATGCCCTCCCCTCTGTGTTTTAAATTTCGGACTTCTCTTCTCTTTATATTTGGAATATTACCTTTAAACTCTTAATTTATTTATTACCCTCTTTATCTTTATATAAATAACATGCAACTCTGTGATTTTTGTTTAAATTGAATGATTCTGGATAATTTTTCTTACATTCATCCATCACAAATTTACATCTTGGATTAAAAAAACATCCATTAGGTCTGTTTATTGGAGATGGTACTTGACCTTTTATTATAAACTGTTTTCTATCTCTTCTTATTTTAGGATCTGGTACAGGTGCCGCATTTAAAAGAGCTTTTGCATATGGGTGAGAAGGATTATCAAATACTGAATCTCCATCACCATATTCTACCATTCTTCCAAGATACATAACTCCAACATAATTAGATATATATCTTACAACACCAAGATCATGCGATATAAAAAGAAATCCTGCATTTAATTCTTGCTGTAAATCTTTTAAAAGTTTTATTATTTGAGCCTGTACAGAAACATCTAAAGCTGAAGTTGGTTCATCCAATATTATTAATTTTGGTTTTAAAACTATAGCTCTTGCAACTGCAACTCTTTGTCTTTGTCCTCCAGAAAATTGATGAGGATATCTATCAGCATGATAAGCTTTTAATCCAACTTTTTTGAGTAATTCAAGTGCAATTTCTTTCGCTTCTAGCTTAGTTTTAACCACATTATGGAACATCAAAGGTTCTATAAGTGTTTGTCCAACTGTCATTCTTGGGTTTAGAGATGATGTTGGATCTTGGAAAACAATTTGAACATTTCTTCTGAAATTTAGTCTTTTTTTATTGAGATCTGACATCATCCATTCATAAAACTTATTTTCTCCATTTTTATAATAATATTCAAAATAATTTCTTTCATATGGTTCTAAAGATTCGAGAACTTTGTCAGCTTTTTTCATTTCAGAGATATATTTTTCAGCTTTATCTATATATTCTGATTTTAAAAATCTTTTCGCTTCTCCTCTTTTCATAAATAAATGGGATGTCTCTTTATCATCTATGAAAATACTTCCAGAAGTTGGATCATGTAATCTCAATATGGTTTTACCTATGGTAGTCTTTCCACATCCAGATTCTCCAACAAGTCCATAAGTCTCTCCTCTTTCTAGCTCAAATGAAACATTATCAACAGCTTTTACATAACCAACAGTTTTTTCTACAACAAATCCTTGTTTTACGGGAAAGTATTTTTTTAGGTTTTTAACTCTGAGCAACATTATTTATCATCCTCCAATTTACCCATTTCAACACCATCATTAACTTTTTTTCCTTTCTTGTTTAATACTGGATTGAAACATCTTAAAAGGTGTCCTTTTTCAACTTCTTGTAATTCTGGCCATTCTTTTTTACACCTTTCAGTTGCTCTTGGACATCTTGGTAAAAATGGACATAATGGCGGAGGATTTAACATTATAGGTGGTTGCCCTTTTATAGGTTCTAATTCATCTTTCTTTAAATCATGTCTTGGAATACATGATAATAAAGCATGTGTATATGGATGCATTGGATTATCAAATATGGTGTATACATCAGCCATTTCCATTTGAGTTCCACCATACATAACCATAACTTTATCAGCTATTTCTGCAACAACAGATAAATCATGTGTTATATAAACCATTGCTGTTTCAAAATCCCTTTGCAAATCTTTCATTAATTCAAGTATTTGAGCTTGTATTGTAACATCTAAAGCCGTTGTAGGTTCATCAGCTATTAATACTTCAGGATTACATGAAAGACTTATAGCAATTATAATTCTTTGTCTTTGTCCTCCAGAAAATTGGAAAGGATAATCATCTATTCTTTCCTTTGCATTTGGTAATCCTACTTTTGTTAAAAGTTCTATTGCCCTTTCTCTCGCTTCTTCAAGAGAAACATTTTGATGATATACTATAGTCTCTATCATCTGATCTGCAACTGTATACATAGGATTTAAAGATGCCATTGGATCTTGGAAAACCATACCTATATGTTTTCCTCTAATTCTCGTAAATGCTTTGGTGCTTAATTTAGCCAAGTTGATGTATTCTTTTGAACCATCTTTGCTAAATTCATTTGTCTTAAAGAGTATTTGACTACCTTCAGGAATATAACCTGGTTTTCTGATCATTCCCATGACCGACTTCATGGTAACACTCTTACCAGAACCTGTTTCACCAACTACTCCAAGAGCTTCATTCATGTTTAATTCAAATGAAACCCCATTTACTGCCTTTACTGTTCCTTCGGCAATATCAAAGTATGTTCTTAAATCTTTTACGATCAGAACTGGTTCGTTCAATATTCTCACCCCAATGTATTAAATTCATCTAATCTATATTATAATAAATATGAACTTTAAATGTCAAGTGTTAAAAATTGAAGTATTGTAAATTAATTTTAGTAAAATGGATTTAATCAGTTATATTGAAATATATTTCAAATATCTTACAAAGTTTAATATTGTAAGAAATATTTTTCACATAAGGAGTGATTCTATGAGATTGGATAAGTATCTAAAGAACATTAAAATAGCTAAGAGACGAATTATAGCTCATGATTTATGTTCAAATGGAAAAGTAACAAAAAATTCATATTCTTTAAAACCAGGTTATGAAGTAAAACCCAATGATGAAATCAATATCGATCTTGGTAAAAAAGAAATTTTAATCAAGGTCATAGATGAAAAATCATTTGAAATCATCAAAGAATTAAATAAAATATAACGAAGATCATTCTTCGTTATATTTTTTTATATCTTTCCAAAAATTTTGTAATTTTATTTTTATTTTCTTTTCTAATCCTTTGTTTAAAGGTTCATAAAAAATTTTATCCTTATATTTATCAGGCATATAATTGTATTTATAAAATCCTCCATAGTCATGTGGATATTTATATCCTTTGCCAAAACCTTGGCTTTTCATAGTTTTATTTAATGGATTTAATAGTTTTTTTGGAATTTCAAATTTATTATTTATCATAAATTCTTTTGCTTTATTATATGCATTGAGTACTGAGTTTGACTTAGAAGTTGAACATAAATATATCGTTGCTTCAGAAAGAGCTAAATAACATTCTGGATACCCTATATGTTCTGTAGCAATCATAGCTGAAACAGCTATATTTAAAGCATTTGGATCTGCAAGTCCTATATCTTCACTGGCATGTACTACAATTCTTCTTGCAATATACATAGGATCTTCTCCATTTTCAAGCATATATGATAAATATAATAATGCAGCATCAGGATCTGAACCTCTTATACTTTTTATATATGCTGATATATAGTTATATTTATCTTCAATATTATATGTCAAATTAGTAGATATAAAATTTGATATTATTTCTTTATTTATTTCTTTTTCACCACTTTCAAAAATAGCCTCGAGAAGGTTTATTAATCTTCTTATATCATCTCCGAAATAATCTTTTAATAAATTCTTTACTTCATTACTTATTATTGAATTTGGATAACATTCTTTTATTTTTTGGAATATTTTTTCATAATCATCATCTGAAAGATTTTGCACTTTAAAAAGTAATAATCTTGATAGAAGAGCTGGATTTAGACTTATAGCTGGATTTTCAGTTGTAGCTCCCATCAATATTATATCTCCTTTTTCAAGGGCTAATAATAAGGTATCTTGTTCAGATCTATTTAATCTGTGTATTTCATCTACAAAAAGTATTTTTTGTTTTGAAAATAAATTTTCTTCTATATTTATTATTTTTTTTAAAGTTTTTGATCCTTCTATCGCTCCAGATATTGAATATATTTCATAATCATTTTCAATTTGATTTAATAAAGCTCTTATTATTGTCGTTTTTCCACTTCCAGGTTTTCCTGATATTACAAAAGATTTTAGAGTAGAATTTTCCACCCATTTTTTTATTATATTTATTAAAATTTTATTAGACAAAACTTCATCTAAATTTTTTGGCCTTATTTTTTCATATAATGGCGTTTGATCTTTCATATATATTCTCCTGATTTATATCTTATATTATATATAATAACACATGGACAATTATTTTCAATAATTTAGTATATTTTTTAATATTATAGAAATATTTTAAATGTAAAATTTCTTTAATTATACATAGGAGGGGTATTATGAATTTAAAATATTTTATTTCTGAAAATTGTGGTGTTTGTCATGCTATGGAACCTAAAATCAAAAAAATAGCTGAAGAACTTAAAATCAATTTTGAAGTTTTTGAAATTTCTAAGAACAAAGAAATATCTGGTCAATTATTAATTTTTACTGTTCCGGTTTTGATTCTTTTTAATGATAACTTAGAAATTAAAAGATGGGTAAGAAATTTTTCTATGATAGAATTAAAAAAATATCTTATTGATTATAAATCATATTTTATTTGAATTTTTTTATGGTTATACGAGTTATATATGTTATAATTGCAAAAGAGGAGGTGTAATATGGCTGATTATGAAGTTTATAATCCTGAATATTCACAAGAAGAAAAGAAAAAGAAAAATTTTAACCCTAAAAAGCTCATTATAATTCTTATTATTATTGGAATTGGTATTTATTTTTTAACAGGAATTTATCAGGTTGGTCCATCTGAAGTTTCTTTAGTAAAAACTTTTGGAAAATATACTTATACTTCAGGTCCTGGTATTCATTATAATCTCCCTTTACCAATACAATCAAGAACTATATTGGATATAAGATCTGTTAAAAAGATTGAAATTGGATTTGATACTGATGGTTTTACAAAACAAGCATCATATTCTTCAAATGTTGATGAATCAAATATGATAACTGGTGATGAAAATATTTTAAGTGTTGAAGCTGTTGTTCAATATAGAATTAATGATCCAGTTAAATTTGTTTTTAATCTCACAAGTGATTATGATCTTGTAAAATTTACTACAGAAAGTATTTTAAGGGAAAGAGTAGCTTTATCAGAAATAGACGATGTTTTAACTGCTGAAAGAGATGAAATTGCTATGGAAACAGCAAAAATTGTTCAAGAAACACTTAATGAATATGATGCTGGAATTTTAATAGAAAATGTTTATTTACAAGATGTTAATCCTCCTGATCCTGTTGTTGCAGCTTTTAATGATGTTAACAATGCAAAACAAGATAAAGAAAAATCCATAAATGAAGCTCAAAGATATTCTAATGATGTTATTCCTAATGCCGAAGGTGAAGCACAGAAAATACTCAGAGAAGCTGAATCTTATGCTTATGAGAAAGTTGCCATCGCAACAGGTGAGTCAGAAAAATTCAAATCAATTTTAAAAGAGTATCAAGCTGCTGAAAATATCACTAAAAAGAGATTAATTCTTGATTCAATAAAAGAAATGCTCGAATCATCTAAAATAAAAATAATTTCGGATAATGGTGGAACTCTAAAATTGTTGAATCTCGATGAGGTTCTTGGTGGTGATGTAAAATGAAAAATAAAATAATGTTGATTTTATCTTTAATTATTGTATTTACTGTAATATTTATTTTATTTTCTTCTTTTTATATTTTAGATCAAACTCAACAAGCTGCTGTCTTAAGATTTGGAGAAATTAAAAAAATTGAAACTGAACCAGGACTCCATTTTAAAACTCCTTTTATCGATAATGTTGATAAATTTGAAAAGAGAATAATGATATATGATATAAATCCTGAAAGATTGATAACAGCTGATAAAAAAACTATAGTTGTTGATACTTATGCATTATGGAAAATATCTAATCCTAAAGTTTTTATTGAAAGTATGAGAACGGTGTCCACTGCTTTAACAAGAATTGATGATATCATATACTCTCATGTTAGAGATGTTATTGCAAAATATAATTTTGAAGAAATTTTATCTAAACAAAGATTTAATTTATTAGATGAAATAAAAAATAGAAGTGAAAATTCATTAAAAGAATTTGGTATCAATATCGTAGATGTTAGAGTTAAAAGAACAGATTTACCTCAAGAAAATACTAAAGCAGTATACAATAGAATGAATGCTGAGAGATTTTCTATAGCTGCTCAAATAAGAGCTGAAGGTAAAAGAGAATCTGAAAAAATTAAAGCTGAAGCTGATAAACAAGTAAAAATAATTTTATCTGATGCAAGAAAAGAATCTGAAATAATAAGAGGAACTGCGGATGCAAGCTCTATAAAAATTTATTCAGATGCCTATTCATTAGATGAATCTTTCTTTGAACTCGATAAATTAACTGATATTTATAAAAATTCTTTTAAGGATAGTATAATAACAATTCCAGAGGATTCTCCTCTTTTGAAATATTTCCATGAGGTGGATTAATGAAATATATTTACGCTTTATTTTTATTCATAATATCTTTTCTTTTTGTGTCTTGTAATAAATCTATAGATTATGAAGTAAAATTGACAGAAAATGTTTTTTCTCCGAATATTCCTTTTGAATTTATTACAAATTTTGATTATGATGAAGTAAATATTTATATTGATAATTCTCCGGTGAATGATTTTATTTCACCGGGGGATTTTTATATTAAAAATTTAAAATCTGGCAAGCATGATGTGAAACTTTTATTTAAAAATTCAGGTGATGAAATTACTTCTTATGCAACAGACTTTTTTTATGATGGAGATGCTCCTGAAGTTTCTATAATTAAAAATTATCTAGATAAAGGAATTTTAAAAGTTTCTTTTGATTTTGATGAAGATGATGTCAACTTTATAGAATTATACAATAATGATACCATTATAGCCACTTCAAATTCTAAAAATATTGAATTTCCTTTATATAAAGATTCTGGTATAATTAATCTTTCATTTAAATTTTATGATGATTTTATGAATTATACTCAAAAAAAAATTAGTATAAATACAGATGAAGATTCAGCTCCAGTTGTAAATTCTGATAAAATTAGAATAAATATTTTTGGAGATGCTAATTTTGATTTTACAGATGATTGGGATTCTGAATTAAAGTTATTTATAAAAAAAGATGGAGATTATTTCTTTCCATATGAAATTAATCCTTCATCTAATTTTAATACAGAAATCTTAGTATATGATTCTAATAATAATTTTTCTACAAAAAATGTTGATATAAATATGGATAACAAAATTCCTGAAATGGTTGATATTTCTTCAAGATTGATTTCAAAAGATTCTGGATTTATTTCTTGGGAATTTGATCCTTTTTTTAATGAATATGAAATAGAATATTTCACTAAGAACTTTGGATGGAAAAGTTCTATTATTACTGGTTCTTCTTTTGTTGAAATTGGTAATAGTGAAATTACTTTTGTTAGAAAGGTTTCGGAAAATGGTACAAGAGGGTTTCCTTCTGTTCCAGTCTTTAAATTTTCATCATCTTTTTTACCTTATGCTTCTGGTATTCTTGAAGACATAAGTGAAAATACTCTTTTAACACAAATAAATTCTCCTTTTATTATTTCTTCTGATCTTTTATTGGAAAAAAATCGTTCACTTTTTGTTGAATCTGGTACAAGTATTAGATTTTTTGCTGATTCAAGACTTATTATAAGAGGTAATCTTTTTGTTATGCCTGGAGCGGCAAAAACTCTTTTTTTTGGTTCTGGAAGTATCATCATGGATGGCGGAAATTTAATAATATCTAAAGCTGATTTTAACAATATTAATATAACTGGTAAAGTAGGAAAATTAATTTTTTTAGAAGATGTTAATTTTGAAAATTCTTTATTAGATATTTCAAATATTTCAAGATTTATTTCTTATAATAATAATTTTTCTAATACTACTGTTAATTTAGAAAATTTATTTGATTTTTATTCTATTGATTCTAAATTTGAAGTTTTAAATATTAAAAATCTTTTTTATGGATTAATTAAAGATTTAACTGTTAAAAATTTTAATATAGATTTTAAGAGCAAAATTGCTTCTGAAAATTCAAATATTGAAAACTTAAATTTAAATAACTTCAGTTTTTTTAAATCTTTTAATGATAAAATTTTAAATGCTCAGATAAATAATTTTTCTTTAATTACTGGAATAGAAGAATCTTTTTCTGAGAATATTTCAAATAATTCAGGAGTTGTAACGAATAATGATGAATAGAATTAAAGATACCTATATAAATATGAAATTGAGTAATGTAGAGAAAACTCATATGCCAAATTCTGCTTCTTTATTTTTAATCGAATCAAGTCCTTTAAAAAATAATTTAAAAATTCTTGAATTAGGAGCCGGTTCAGGACATGTTTCAATCGCTATTTCTAAAATGTTTGAAAATTCTATTATTTCATGTATTGAAATTCAAAAATCTATTTTTGATTCTTTAAAAATAAATTTAAATTTGAATAATTGCAACAATATTCAAGCTATAAATGATGATGTTAAGAATATTAAAAATTATTTTGAAAGTGATTCTTTTGATTTAATAATTTCCAATCCTCCACATTATTTTGGTGGAAGATCAAGCGATGATAAAAGCAGATTTACTGCAAGAACTTTTGATGATTTAGAATCTTTAAATGGTTTTTTTTATGCAACTAAATATGCTTTAAAAAATAAAAAAATGGCAAATTTTGTCATTCATCCTTCAATATTTTCTCCTGTAATTTCAATGATGAAAAATAATAAACTTGAGCCTCATTCAATGATGACCGCTTATGGTAATAAAAATAATAATGCCCAATTTATAAGTATTTTATGTAGAAAAAATGGTGGAACTCATTTTTATATAAAACCACCTTATTTTTTAAAATGATCTTGGAGGAGGAATTTTCTTTGAAAGGCAAATTAATTGTTATTGAATCTGGCTCAGATTCTAGTGGAAAGGCTACTCAAACAAAGTTACTTTTTGATAAACTCAAGGATTTTGATTTTAATTGTATGAAAGTTGAATATCCAAATTATGATAGTAATTCTTCAGCTTTGGTAAAAATGTATTTAAATGGTGAATTTGGAGAAAATCCAAATGATGTAGATCCTTATACTTCTTCAACTTTTTTTGCTGTTGATAGATATGCTTCTTTTAAAAAAGAATGGGAGTCTTTTTATGTCAATAGAGGTCTTGTTCTTGCTGATAGATATACTACGTCTAATATGGTTCATCAAGGTTCTAAATATGATAATCTTGATGAAAAAAATTTGTTTTTAAATTGGTTATGGGATTTAGAGTTCAATAAAATGAAACTTCCTATACCAGATTTAGTTATATTTTTAGATGTTCCTATAGAATTTTCATTTAAATTATTAGAAGAAAGAAAAGCTAAATCTAAAGTTGAAGATATCCATGAAAAAAATTTAGATTATTTGAAAATTACTTATGATAATTCTAAATATATAGCAAAAAAATATAATTGGCATATAATAAATTGTGTTGAAAACAATAATTTAAGATCTCAAGAAGATATATCAAATGAAATATTTAATTATGTTATTAAATATATAAAATAAACAGGAATAATATATTCCTGTTTATTTTATTCTTTTTATCATCTCTTTTGTAAATCTTGCAGTCATTCCCCATATTATATAATTTTTATATTTATAAAAATATACAGGATATATGCCTTTTCTCCAATTATATTTTTCACCTTCTGGTATTAAATGATATGGAAAATTTTTTTCAGTATTTGTATCTATATTTATAATATATTTTTGAGGTTTTTCATTTATAAAATAATCAATTGGTACTGTAAATATATGATCTACTTCATCTTTTGATGGATTTATATCTCTTAAATCTTTTTCTATTATACCTATATAAGAGTATAATAAAAAATTATATGGCGATATTAAAATATCCCCTTCTGATATTATTCTTATATCTTCTTTTTTTATTAACAACTCTTCTTGAGTTTCTCTAATAGTTGCTTCTAAAGGAGATTCTCCTTTTTCAATTTTTCCTCCAGGAAATGATACTTCTCCTGGTTGAGTTTTTAATTTTTTTGATCTTATTTCATATATTATATGAAGTTGTTCATTTATTTCTATCAAAGGAATTAAAACAGCATATTTATTTTTTATTCCCAAATGTTTTGATTGAAAATTATTTATTTTATTAATGAACTCATTTTTTTTCATATTTTCACCTAAAAATACTGTTTTTTTATCATGTCAGAAACTTCTTCCAAAAATTGTTTGTCTTTTTCATCGAAAGGTGATATTTTGTGTGAATCTATATCTATTTCACCAACAACTTTTCCCTTTTTATTAAATATGGGAACAACTATTTCTGATTTTGTTTTTTCTGAACAAGATAAATAATTTTTTTCTTTGTTTACATCAGATATTATGAATGTTTTTTCTGTTGAAGCAGCTTGTCCACATATCCCTTCACCAAATTTTATATTTAAATGCTCTGTTGGTTCACCAATATATGGTCCCAGTTCTAATATGTCTTTTTGCTTTCCAACCATGTAAAAACCTATCCAATTGTAATAGTCTAATTTTTTATCTATTATTTTGCAAATCTTTTCCATTGCATTTTTCATATTCTTTGGATTATCGTTTATTATTTTTTTTATATTATCTATTAAAACCCAAAATATTTTCCTTTTTTCATCATATTTTATATTTTTTAAATAATCATTTATTGCATTTTTTATTATTTCTTCGAGAGTTATTTCATCTTTATGATTATAGAAATACATAAAGTCTATTACTATTATATTTCCCTTATAGGTTTCTATAAATTGATGAGGTTTTTCACCAAATAATCCCAAAATTTCTATTGTATAATCAGCTCTATTTAATTCAAATTTTTCTGTATTTTGAGTTATCATATTTATTATATTTGATTTTATTTCATTTATTATTGGTTCTCTAAACCAAAAAGCTTTATCTAAATATCTTCTTCCCATCTTTTTTAGTTTTTCTGAAGCTTCTATATCATTTATTTTATTTTTATTTTGATAATAATTTATTATTTCATAATTATTTTCTTTATATTTTTGCCATGCTTTATCCCAATCAAAAAGATTATATGTGAGTATTTCAAAAAAAGTATTTGTTTTATCTTTGAATACACTTCTCATATTTTCACCTCTTATATAAAATTTATAAAAAATAGCAGACTTTTATCGATGTCTGCCATTGTTTGGTGCCGGAAGTGGGACTTGAACCCGCACAGACTTTATTATCTATAAGATTCTGAATCTTACGCGTCTACCAATTCCGCCATTCCGGCTTTTATTTGTTATAGTCTTATTATATATATGTCCGGTTCACTATCGCCATAATATAAACTAAAAAAAACATATTCACCATTTTCTGTTATCATAGGATAATAACAATCATCTTTTATTGTATATGTTAGATTTTTTTCCATGTTTTCATAATGATAAAATATTTTATAATTCCCATCAGTAAATTGGGAATATACTATTTCTCCATTTTTGTTTGACCAATTATCGGATTGATTATTATCATTTTTAAATAGATTTATTATTTCACCATTTTCTATATAATATATACTTGAGTTAGCAGTTTCTAAATTTGTCGCATAAAAAAGTATTTTATTTTCTTCATATTTTGTTGGTCTAAAAATAACAAGTTTTTGTTGATCTGTTATTTGAGTTTTTTCTCCTGTATTTATATCATATTTCCAAATTTGTGTATATTTTGATTTTTTATCATTTGCTGTGTATAATATCGTGTTTTGATCCCAAAAATATGGAGAATATCCATTCTCATTTTCAGATGTTATTCTTTTAAATTCTTCATTTTCTAAATCATATATTACTATATCCCATTTTCCAAACATTGTCGATTGAAATACTATTTTTTTATGATTTATAGAAGCTTGAGGAAAATATTCTGATGAAAGTTCTAATTTTATTTTATCTTTTTTTGATTTCATGAAATCCCATATATAAACTTCTCTATTTTTTATATATCTGTCACTTATAAAATATAATTTATCATCATCAAAATATGAGTATTCATCCACCCCTTCATAATATGTCAGTTGAAGTATATTCCATGATTTATCTAAATAAAATCTTTTTACTGCAAGTTCTTCTAATATATCAACACTAAATTTTTCAACCCACTCTTTATTATCCTCTATAGATTTTATATATTGAAAATTTTTATTCTTTATTTCTATGGAATAATTTATAAAAGTCATCGAAGAATCTGTACTAAGAGTTATAAATGCATCATATCCTCCATAATAATCATTTTTAATTTCTTCATAGGTATTTGTTGCATCTTTAGTTGGATTTGCTTTTTGTTTTTTATTTATTAATTTTATATTATATGATTTTTGAGCTAGATTTGATATTTTTTCTATTATTGATCGTTCTATAAAAGTATTTGTTAATGTTTTAATCCCTAAATTAGCTTTTATTACCCCTGAAGAATAAACCATAGAATAGAATAAAATAAATAATATAAAAATTAAAGTTTTTTTCATCTAATTAACCCACCAACTTTTTTACTATTTTATTTACCCTAGTTCCATCTGCCTTTCCTTTAACTTTTGGCATTACTTTTCCCATTAATTTTCCAAATTCTTTAGGTGTAATTTCTCCACCAAGTTCTTCTATACAATTTTTTATTATTTTTTCAAGTTCTTCATCATCTAATTGTTCCGGCATATATTTTGAAATATATTTAATTTCTTCTTCTTCATTTTCAGCAAGTTCTGATCTTCCGGCTTTATTATATTGTTCTATTGAATCATTTCTCATTTTTATTTGTTTTTGTACTATTTTTATTATTTCATCTTCTTTTAATTCTTCTTGTCTTTCTTTTTCTAAATTTTTAATTTCATTATTTAAAAGTTTTACAGCATTTAAAGCTATTTTATTTTTTTCCTTCATGTATTTTTTTAGATCTTCCATTATTTGTTTTTTTATCATATTATTACCTCCATCTTTATTTGATATTTTCTATTTATATTATAATCTCATTTTTTGTAGTTTGAGTTTAATATTTATTAAAAAATTCATCTTCTTCCATTACAGGTATTTGATATTTTCTGGCTTTTTCAAGTTTCGAACCTGGATTTTCTCCGATCACAAGTATATCTACTTTTTTAGTTACGCTTGATGAAAATATTCCACCTTTTTTTTCTATATAATCTGAAAATTCTTTTCTTGACATATTTTTTAGAGTTCCAGTTTGAGAAATTATTGTATTTATTAGTATTCCATTTTCTTGTCCATTTTTGTATTCAAAGTTTATTCCTGCATTTTTTAATTTATTTAATATTTTTTGTGTTATTTCTTCTTCAAAAAATATTTTTAAAGATTTAGCAATATCTTCTCCAATACCATCAACTTCTTTTAATTTATCTGTATTAGAATTTTTTATATTATCTATATTTTTGAAATATTTTGATAAATCTTTAGCTGTTTTTTTGCCTACTAATGGTATACCAAGACCATTTAAAACATATTCAAGAGATTGATTTTTTGATTTTTCTATTTCCTTTAAAAGATTTTCTACAGTTTTTTCTCCAATCCCTTCACCCAATGAAAAGAGGTCTGTATCTTTTATATAATATATATCTGATATATCTTTTATTATTTTAGCTTCTACCATTCTTTTTATTAATTTTGGACCTAATCCTTCAATATTCATGGCTTCTCTCGATACAAATTTTTCCAGACTTCTTGCAAGTTTTTCAGGACACAATGGGTTTAAACATCTTATGGCTACTTCACTAGGATTTAATTTTCCTGTTTCGGAATTACATACAGGACATCTTAAAGGTTCTTCTACTTTTATTTCTTTTCCAGTTCTTTTTTCTTTTACAACATTAACTATTTGAGGAATTATTCCTCCCGCTTTTTGAATTACTACCGTATCTTTTTCTTTTATATCTTTTAATTTTATATATTCAAAGTTGTGTAAAGAACATCTTTTTACTATTGTACCTTCAAGTTTAATAGGTTCTAATTCTGCTACAGGAGTTATTATTCCTGTACTACCTACTTGTAATTTTATTTCATTTATTTTTGTTGTCTTTGTTTCTGCCTGAAATTTAAAAGCTATTGCCCATCTCGGTGATCTAACTGTTTCTCCTAAATTCCTTTGCTGATCAAAATTATTTATTTTTACAACTATACCATCAGCTTCGTATTCAAGTTTTTTTCTGTTTTTATTCCATAATTCCCAATATTCTATAACTTGTTGTATATTTAAAGCCTTTTTATTATTTTCATTTACTTTAAATCCAAGTTCTTCGAGCTTTTTTAATGCTGATTCTTGATTTTTTATATCAAGCTCTTCTTTGTTTACTATATAATATATATAAGAATCCATTTTCCTTTTTGCAACTTCAGAAGTATCTAATAGTTTTAAAGTTCCAGCTGTTGCATTTCTTGGATTAGCAAATATATTTAATCCTCTTGATTCTCTAAATTTATTTATTTTCTCAAATTCTAAATTTTTCATAAATATTTCGCCACGTACTTCAATATTTATATTTTCTTTTAATTTTAATGGTATACTCATTATAGTTTTTACATTTTGAGTTATATCTTCTCCTATACTTCCATTTCCTCTTGTTAATGCCCTTATTAATATACCATTTTCATATTTTAATGATATTGATACACCATCTATTTTTAATTCACATATATACTCATATTGTTCATTTAAATTTTTTTGAATTCTTCTATCAAAATCAATTATTTCTTCACTATTATAAGTATTGTCAAGGGATAACATTGGAATTGTATGTTGTATTTTTTCAAAATTTTCATTCTTTAAGCCTCCCACTCTTTGAGAAGGTGAATCTAATGTCTTATATTCAGGATTTTCTTTTTCAATTTTTAAAAGTTCAGAAAATATTTTATCATATTCTTCATCTGTTATTTCAGGATCATTCTCTATATAATATTTATTATTATGATAATTTATTTTATTTTTTAATTCTTCATATTTTTCTTTTTTATTCATATTTCACCTCATTGCTTTTCTATTATTACAAAAGTTACTGCATATTCTTTTTCATGACTTATACTTAAATGAACATTAAAATCCTGTAATTTTATTATTTCTTGAGATTGTTTTTCAAGATAGGGTTTGCCTTTTTCATCATTTAAAATACTAATATCTTTCATAATTAAAGAATGACCTATAGCTTTTATTATAGACTCTTTTAAAGAGAATCTTCCACTTAAAAATTCTTTTTTTCTTTTCTCAGAATTTATTTTAATATATATTTTTTTTTCATTTTCACTAAGAATTTTTTCAGATAATTTTGTATTCATTCTATCTATTTTTATTATGTCTGTTCCTATAGAAATTATCATTTATAATCAAACCTAACTTTATCTCCATCTTCCAGAATTGTCATAAATGATTTAGCTTCTTTTCCATTTATCATGAGTCGATAATTTTTTACATTTTTTACATCCATTGAAAGATGTGAAAATAAGCTTATTATATTTGGTTGTATTTCTTGTATATCAACCGTATAGTTTGCATTATTTTCTATTTTAGAATTTTCTGAAATTTGTTTTCCAGATTTTTTTATTAATATTTTTTGTTCATTCAATTCTATTAATTCTTCATTGAATATAATTTTTCGACTTTTAAGTTTTATATCTAAGAATTTTTTTATCTGTGGCATGTCCACAGCTTTTAATATTATACTATCATTGTTTTTTATTTCATTGTTTTCATCTATAATTTCATCATTCTTTATAATAACAATATTAGATGATGTTTCATAAGTTTTTCCATTTATTGTGAATATAATGGTTGAACTTTTTTCATCTAAAACTTCATACACTTTGGGATTTTTAGTTTCTAATTTATCTCCATCTTTTATTTTTTCGTTCATATTTAAATCTTTTCCATTTATTTTTACTTTTGGATATAGTTCTTTTTTTATTCCATTTATTGTAATGTTTATTGGGTTTATTATATCTTTAATTTTGAGTTCTAAAGGTTCTCCCTTTTCAGGAACTCCTACTTCTATTTCATCTCCAGGTTTAATTTTTGATTTTAAATTTGCTATTTGATTGTTTATTTTTATCAATGCTTCTTTTCCCATATTACCTTTTTTTATTTTAAATTCACCATTTAATTCGTACGTTATTGCATTTGAAGGAACTCCTATTAATTGAGATATTGAATATCCATATTGTAAAAGAACTTGCATCACATTTAAATCTGTTCCTATCATCATCATATTTATCGTAGTTCCATTTATTTTTACATGATTGAATACATTTCCTTCTCTTTTTAAAGCAGAATTTGCAATTCCCACTGGCGTTATATATTCACTTCCAATAAGTGGTTCTTTTAAATATATTATATCTTTTATTGTTTCTATATCTTTTAAAGCAACTCTATTTTCTGGCAATCCTAGTTTTTCTGCTATTTTTTCTTTGAAACCAAGTACTTTTCCACCACCACCAACTATCATTACAGCTACTGGTGGTTTACCATTAAGTTCTATTATTTTTTCAGATATTTCTACTGCAGCATTTTCTATAATTGGATTTATTATTTTTTCTATATTTTTTTTATCTGTTTTTTGTTCAAAATCTAATATATCTTTATATGTAAACTCTTCATTAATTGAAAGTTCTTTTTTTATTTTTTCTGCCGTTGAAAAATCTATTAATAGTTCTTTTGATATTGCTTCTGTTATTTCATCACCAGCTATAGGCACCATCCCATATGCTTTTATGGTTCCTTCATTAGATATTGCTATATCTGAAGTACCAGCACCTACATCTATCATCGCTATATTAAGATTTCTGAGATCTTCTGGAACTACAAGATTTATAGCTGCTATAGGTTCAAGGGTTATATGAACTGGATTTAAACTGTTTTTTTCTAATACAGACATCATAGCTTCAACTACATTTTTTGGTAAAAAAGCTGATATCACTTTTACATTAGCTTTGTTTCCTTTTTGGCCTTCTAAATGTTTTATCCATTCTTCATCTAATTCATAATATAAAACAGAATAACCAACACAATACATTCCTTTTGAATAATCAAGATTTTCTGTTGCTCTTTTTACGGCTTCTAATTCCATTTTTTTAACTAATTCTTTTTCTATATATCCTTCTGTAGAAATATCTTGCGTATATTCTCCAGTAGATGTAATTAAAAATCTTCCAGCAAGAGCTACAGCTACATTTTTAAGATCTGTAAATCCATTTTCTTTGAATTTTTCTATTATTTTTTGTACACCTTTAGCCACTTTATGAACATCATGAATCTGCCCATCCATCATAGCTCTATTTTCATGTTCTTGAATTATACTATCTTTTATTATTAGTTTTTCATCTTTATCTAATTCAGCAATTACTCCTATGAGGGTTCTTGTTCCGACATCTAAACTGAATATCATTTTTATTACACCTCCACAACAGTTACACCTGTTCCGCCTTCTCCTGCTTTACCTATTCTAAAACTCTTTATATCTTTGCATTTTCTTAAATATTCCCATATTCCTTCTGCAAGTTTTCCAGTTCCTTTTCCATGTATTATATATCCATGTTCCATTCTATATGTTAATAAATCAGATATTAAATTTTCTATTTCTGGAATGGCATCTAATACTGTATATCCTCTTATGTCTATTTCAGGTTTAAAAGTTTTTACATTTGTACTTATGGATGATGTATATTCTTTACTTTTTTCTTCTTTTTTGATAGGTTTTAGTTCATTTAAATCATAAGTCATTTCAACAGGAAGATTAAAAAATTTTAACCTAGCTTTGTTTTTTTCTATTTTTACTATTTTTGCCTTATTATTTCCTGGAGCAAGTACTATCATATTTTCTTTAAAAGAATATTTTTTATTTTCTATTTTTTCTTTTTTACCTATTTTGTTTAAATTTTCATTCATTTTTTCTATTTCTTTTAATTTATTTTTCACTTCTTGATAATCTTTTTCTTTATATTTTTTTATATTAGAAAGAATTTTTTCTATTTCATTTTTTGTTTCTTTTAAAATTTGTTTTGAATTTTTTATTTCCTTATCAATTTTTTCTATTTCTTTATTTTTTACTTTTTCATATTTTTCTTCATATTCTTCTTTTAATTTACTCAATTCTTTTAATTCTTCATTTTTTAATTTTCTTGCTTGTTCTATTTCAGAATATATATCTCCAAGTTCTTTGTAAACATTTTCTGTCTGTTTGTACTCATTTCCAAGATTATTTTTAGCCTGTTCTATTACTTCATCTGGAAAACCCATCCTTTGAGCTATTTCAATTGCATGTGAAGCTCCTGGAACACCTACTTGTAATACATAGGTTGGTTTTAATGAGTTTATATCAAAAGACATCGAGGCAGATATTAAATTTTCTTGATTTAATGAATATGTTTTTATTTCAGATAAATGAGAAGTTATAAATATAAGTGAGTTTTTTTCTATTAAGTTTTTTATTATGGATATTCCTAATGCAGCACCTTCTATAGGATCTGTTCCAGTTCCAAGTTCATCAATTATTACAATAGATTTTTCATCTGCTTCTTCAAGTATTATTTTTAAATTTTTTAGATGTGAAGAAAAAGTTGATAAATTTTGAGATATACTTTGTTCATCACCTATATCAGTAAATATATTTTTTATAAAGGGCATTTCTGCTTTTACACTTAAAACAGGTAAAGACATATGAGCCATTATAAATGCTAAGCCTATTGACTTCAATGTTACTGTTTTTCCACCTGTATTTGGTCCAGTTATTATAATTCCATTCTTTTTTAAATCTATATTTATAGGTATCATATCATTTTTTGAAATTAATGGATGTTTCAGTTCACTAAATTTTATATTTCTTGTTTTTTCAGATGGTAAGAAAAAATCGCCATAATTATCTAAAGCATATCTTGTTTTAGTTATTTGATAATCTATATAAGAAATCCAAAATATATTATTTTCTATCGTTTTCATTTTTTTATTAATTTTAAACCTTAATTCACTTAAAATTCTTGATATTTCTGCTTTTTCTTCATTCTCAAGTATTATTATTTCTTCATTTAATTGCGCTATTATAGATGGTTCTATATACAAACTATTCCCAGAATCTGACCTACCAACAACTATACCATTTACATTTCTTCTGTATGTAGAACTTACACATAAACAAAGTCTTCCATTTTTATATATTGGTTGATCTAAACTTAAATATTTAGAATATTGATTTTTTAATTTATTGTAATTTTGTATTATTCTTGATTTTGTTTTATTAAGATTTTTTCTTATTGATGATAATGTTGAAGTAGCATTATCATCAATTTGATCATCTTCATTTATTATTCCATATATATAATTAACAAACTCATCCATTGGATTTAATTTCGATAATATTTCTTCTGTAATCGGATCTAAATAATTTTTATTTTCTTTTATAAATATTTTTATTTTAGAATGAAAATTAGCAATTATTCTATAATCTCTTATTTCTATATTTAAATTATTTTTTATATTTTCTATTATCTCTTTTATATAATCAGTACCTCTTAAATCTAAAAAACCTTGTTGATATAATATAAAAAAACTTCGGGAAATTTCTATTTCCCGCTTTAATATTTTATAATCATCATAAAATTTGATTTCATTTTTTAAATAATCTTTACCATATTTTGTATGAGTATATTCAGATATTTTTTCTAATGTTTTATTTAATTCTAAATCAAGAAATTCTTTTTTCAAAATGTATAAGTCACCCCTATTTGTATGGGAAAATAATTAACTACTGTATAAGAATTATCTTTCCCGTTTTTATAATATCTCGTCTCATATCCAGAACTTATATAAAAATTCTTATAATTTAACCCTGCGCCAACAAGTATTTCAGTTGAAAAGGTCTTTAAATAATCTATAGAATTTACACCTCCATAGGCTATTATAGAAAAATTTATATCTTTAAATAATGTTGCCGAATATTTTACATTTAAACCTAATTCTAATCCTATCATTTCTATATTTTCATTAACAATACTTAATGGAGATCCATCAGCAATTTTATAATTATAAAAAAGTCCTAAATATGGGCCATATTTTATTTCATTTGTATCATCTGTGCTAAAAAGATATGATACTCTTCCACCCATATAGTCGAAATTATATTTTCCTTGGTATAATTCTTGATTAGAGCTAGATGTTGCCTGATGTGTTAAAGAATAATCAGCATTGAAAAATATTTCATTTGAGAATGTTACTAAAGCTAATAAACTAAGTATCGTGAAAACTATTATTTTTTTCATCATTTCACCTTCTTATTATTTATATTCATAATACTTTCAATTTGATTTTTTATACTTTGTTCATCAAGTCCACATAATGATAATAACTCTTTTCTTGAACCATGAGTTATAAATTCATCTTTTATTCCATAGTTATAAATATCTTTGCCTTTTAAAAGTTTGTATATTTCTTCATTAAAACCACCCTTTTCAGCATTTTCTTCATAAATTATTATTTTATCAGCATTTTCTTTTAAATCATTTATTACATATTGATCTAAAGGTTTTATACTTCTAACACCTATTATATTTAAATCATAATCTTTTAAAGCTTTTTTTACAGTATTTGATATAGTTCCAACTGCAAGTACATAAGTATTATTATTTGAAGTTTTTATGTATTTCCAATTTAAATTTATATTTTTTAAATTTAACAATATTTCATCTACAGTTTTTGTAGTTGATTCTTTTGGAAATCTTATAAATCTTGGTTTAGAAGGTTTTTCTTTTACAGATGTATAAATCATATTGGCAAGATCTTGACCATTTAATGGAGTCAATATTTCTATTTGTGGAATTAATCTTAAATATGAAATATCAAAAACTCCATGATGAGTTGGGCCATCTTCTCCAACTAAACCAGCTCTATCCAGAAGGTATAACCCTGGAATTCCTTGTAATGCAACATCATGTATTATTGAATCAAAAGCTCTTTGCATAAATGTTGAATAAATATCAACAACTGGATAAACTCCCGCAAGCGAAGTTGCTGCTGCTGTTGTAACTATTGATGGTTCTGTTATTCCCATATCAATTATTTTATTTGGATTCGTCTTTTCTAATATGTCTAATCCCGTTCCATCTTTCATCGCCGCAGTAAAAGTAATAAAATTTTCTTTTTGAATATAACTTAATGTATGCCCAACTATTTTAGAATAACTAAGATTTTGATTATTAGTCTTTTTTGAAACTCCATGAAATTTATCTGGATTTTTTTCAGCATTTTCAAAACCTTTGCCTTTTGTTGTGAGTACATGTAGAACAGCTGGACCATCTTCATGATCTTTTAAAAGTCTCAAAAAAAGCTCTAAATCTCTAATATTATGTCCATCAACTGGTCCATAATATTTTATTCCAAGATCTTCAAAAAAACCTATGGGTTCACTATATATAGTATATTTCACTGCATCTTTTAATCTTTTTAAAACCAATTCAAGATCTTGACCTATTTCAGAATCATTTAGCATATCTTTCATATTCTTTTTTATATCTTTATAATTTTTTTTCATTCTTATTTTTGATAGCATAGTTGA
Organism: Oceanotoga teriensis; assembly: GCF_003148465.1. Lineage (NCBI taxonomy): Bacteria > Thermotogati > Thermotogota > Thermotogae > Petrotogales > Petrotogaceae > Oceanotoga > Oceanotoga teriensis. The sequence goes on along the minus strand of NZ_QGGI01000006.1, from coordinate 4,014 downwards.
TAAACTTCCAACATTTGGAGATATAGACATATCATTTGAATTTAATATTATTTTTACATTACTGTTCATATATTTTAATTGATTTAAAGATTCCAAAGCCATGCCACATGTAAAAGCACCATCACCAATTATTGATATTATATTTCGTTTTTTGTCATTACACTTATCACCAATAAAATAGCCCAGAGCAGCTGAAATTGATGTTCCAGCATGCCCTGCGCCAAATTTATCATATTTTGATTCATGTATATTTGTAAAACCACTTATTCCATTCATTCTTCTTAGAGTTTTAAACTCTTCCCATCTGCCAGTCAATAATTTATGTACATACGATTGATGACTGGTATCCCATATCACAACATCTTCTTCTGGATTGAATACTCTGTAGAGTGCCAAAGTTAACTCAACAACCCCGAAATTAGAAGCTAAATGCCCATTATTTGAGTATACTGTTTCCATTATATATTTTCTCATTTTTTGAGCAAGAAGGTCTAATTGTTCATAATCCATTTTATATAGGTCATGATATAGATGCTCTTCATTCATCATTATCAGCTCCGACTATATTCTCTTTTGCAAAAGAATCGAGTATTCCATTAACAAACTTTATGGATTTATCATCTCCATACTTTTCAAGTATCTTCAATGACTCATCTATTGAAACTTTAAATGGTATGTCATCTCTATAATACATTTCGTATATTGATAATCTCAATATACTTTTTTCTATATTTCCTATTCTCTCAAATTTCCAATTTTTTAAATATCTTTTTATACTCTTATCTATTTCTTCAATAGATTCATTCATATCTTCTATATATTCTAAGCCAAGTTTTTTATGTATTTCAGAAATATTTTTTTTATCAGATATTTTTTTAAATGTATCTTCTAATTCTTCAAGGCTAACATCTAAAAAGTTTATTTGAAAAATTGTTTCGATTATTGCTTCTCTTATTTTAGTTTTTTCGAAGTTCAATATTATTCATCCCATTTCTCTTTATTTTCTTCTACAACTTCCTCGGATTCATTTTCTTCTGTCATAGGATATTCAAGATTTTCTATACTTATATCAACATTTGTTATAAATATTTCAGACATTTTTTCAAGCTCTTCTTTTATTATTTTTTGTGCTTTTTTAGAAAATTCTACTATATTTTCTCCATATTTTGCGGGTATTCTTAAGAAAACACTTAAACTTCCATCATCATTATTTGCTATTTTTATATTCTTCATGAGTTCTTTTTGAACTTTATTTGTATATATTTTTTCTTCCATAAGAAAATTTTCTATTGTTTTATATGTTATATCCCTTAAAACATTTTCTGATATTGTAATTTCACCAAAATTGTTATCCTCTTTTATTGGCATTTTATCCCTCCTCATTTAGTAATTTCATTTATTAATTATATCATAAACTAAAACATTTTTAACTGTCCTTCAGGCCTTTTATACTTTTTTTTACTTATGTTTCTCATTCTTTTTATTTTATTTTCTATATCTACTTTATCGGTAAGTTTTCCAAGTACCTCTTTTGATCTTTCTACTATTTCTGAAGGAAATCCTGCTAATCTTGCAACTTCTATACCATAAGAATTATCACTTACTCCATCTTCTATTTTATGAAGAAATACTACTCCATTATTTGTTTCCATAACTTTTACTCTTTTTGTTATAACTTCTGGATATATATCACATAATAAAGTCAATTCTGTATAATGTGTGGCAAATATTGTAGTTGATTTTAAAACTTGAAATATATATTCTGATATAGCCCAAGCAACGGATATTCCATCTAAAGTACTAGTCCCTCTTCCCACTTCATCGAGTAAAACAAGTGATTTTTCAGTTGCTTGATTCAAAATTGTAGACATCTCCATCATTTCCATCAAGAATGTAGATTTTCCAGTTATTATATCATCTTTAGCTCCTATTCTTGTAAATACTCTATCATGTATTTTTAATTCTGCATAATCAGCTGGAACAAAGCAACCCGATTGGGCCATAATACTTATAAGTCCCATCTGTCTTAAATAAGTAGATTTACCACTCATATTCGGACCTGTAAGTACTATAAAAGTTTTTTCTAAGTCTAAACTGAAATCATTCGATGTGAATTCTGAAACAAAATTTTCTACTATTGGATGTCTACCAGATTTTATATGTGTTTTTTCATCAGAAAAAATAGGTCTAACATAATTATATTTTTTAGAAGCTATAGCAAAAGATTTAAAATAATCTACATCTGCTATTTTCTCAGATAGATGTTTTATTTTTTTTACATATCTTGAAATATTTGATATAAATTTTTCAAATATTTCTTTTTCTATTTTTTTTATTTTTTCTTCAGATATTATAAGCTTTTTTTCTAGTTCATTCAATTCTTTTGTTATAAATCTTTCTGAATTTGTTAAAGTTTGTTTTCTTGTATATTCTATTGGAGCATTTTTAGCCTGAGCTTTTGATATTTCTATATAAAAACCATAAACTTTATTTCTTCCTATTTTCAAAGAGGTTAATCCAGTTTTTGATTTTTCTTTATTTTCTATTTCTTTTAAATATTTATCTATATCTTTTGTAAGATTTCTATACTCATCAAGTTCTTCAGATATTCCTTGTTTTATAACTTCACCTTTTCCAATTTCTAATGAAGGTTCATCAAATATTGTCTTTTCGATCATATCTTTTAAATCCTGTAAAAGATCTACATTTAAAAAATAGTCTTTTAATATTTTATTAGTTTTTAAAAGGTCATCTATAAAAGGTATTATAGATAATGAATCTCTTAAAGCAGCAATATCCTTTGGCGTAGCTTTTTGTAATGCTATTCTTGAAGATATTCTTTCAATATCTCTTATAGATGATAAATATTCATCTAATTCTCTTATCAATATTTCATCATTTTTTAAAGATTCTACTATATTTAGCCTTCTTTCTATTTTTTTTCTATCTTTTAAAGGCCTTATAAGTATATCGCTGAGTTTTCTATTTCCCATGGGAGTTTTTGTATATTTTAATACATCATAAAGAGTTTTTCCTTTTATATCAGGACTTGGAACTATACCTAAATTATATATTGTTGTACTATCTAAAAACATATATTCTAAATTTTTTAATCTCTTTGGTATTTTGAAATGTTTTATTTTTTGAAATTGGGTTATTTCAAGGTATTTTAATACAGCATCTAAAACTTTTAATTCATCTTTTGTGTATTCTAAATGATCTATGCTAAGCATATCATAACTTTCTTTTATATGATTTTTATAATCCGAAGAAAAATACCATTCATCGAGTTTTTCTGTATAAAGCCTATTGCTTATTTCTTTTATTTTTTTGTTTATATTTTCTACTCTAAAAGATATTAAAACTTGGACAAACCCATAATTTATTATAAAATCAATCAATTCATTTTCATTTAAATCTAAAGAGTCAAGATATATTTCTCCTGTTGAAAAATCAAATATAGCTATGATATATTTATCATCTTTTTTGTCTATTAAACAAGAAAATTTATTGTATTCATCAAGCATATTATCTTCTATTATAGTTCCAGGAGTTATTATTCTCGTTACTTCTCTTCTAACTATACCTTTTGCTTGAGATGGATCTTCCATTTGTTCACATATAGCAACTTTATATCCATTATCAAGTATTTTTTTTAAATAATTATCTAATGCATGATAAGGTATTCCAGCCATAGGATGACCATTTCTGTTGGTTAATACTATTTGAAGAACTTCACTTATAATTTTTGCATCTTCAAAAAAAGTTTCATAAAAGTCTCCTAATCTAAACAATAGTATAGAATCTTTATAATTTTCTTTTATATCTAAATATTGCTTTATCATAGGGGTTAAACCTGTCATTAAATTTCCTCCCTCTATAAAATACGCTTAAGTGAATATTTCATGATAATTCATAGAAATTAAAAAAAACAAAAAAATATAAAAGATAATAAATAATGAAAGAAATTTTATTTATTAAAAAATTAATAAACATAAAATATGGTAGTAGTTA
>NZ_QGGI01000005.1:132046-155283 GCF_003148465.1 Oceanotoga teriensis | reverse complement strand
CCGCTTTTTACTTTTATGTTTATTTCATTTACTGCTACATATTCTCCAAATTTCTTCGTCAGTTTTTCAGCGCTTATCATCTTTTTTCACCTCATTTTTATAATCTAATATCTGTATAATTATTTTATTAGAAAATTCTTGCATGTTTGGATGTCCCAATTTTTTGTGGAATTTTTTACTCATTTTTATTATTGCTTTATCTTTTTTTAACCATATATTTAATCCATTACCTCCAGTTAAAAAATTTTGATTTGTTTTAATATTTACAATTATTGGTTTGTTTGTATATTTGCAATTTTTTTCTATATTTTTTGCTATTTCAAAAGATATTCCTTCTAACCAGTTTAGATTATAGTAAGGATTTTTATATATTATTATTGCATTTATTACTATGAATATCAAACCTGTATATATAAAATAATTTGCAATTTTTTGAGAGAATATTATTTGAGGTATTAATATAAATAATGAGCTTAATAAGTAAAAAAACATCATTATTTTAGGTCTTCCAATTTTTATAGAGTATATAATTGAGATTATTATATATATTGAAAGAATAGAGTATAGTATTTTAATATTTAAAATATTTTTGCTCACAAATATAGATATTATTATCATTAGAGATATTGTGAATAAGTTATTATAAGAGAATATATTTGATTTTTTACTCATATCTATTTTTTTATGACTTAAAAAATATTTCATAATTGTTGAAAATATAAAAAATAATATAAAAAATATTATCAAGATTGTAATTTCTGTCATTTTATTTCTAAAACTCCTTTTTTTTGTAGATATAAACAAAGTTCTACCGCTTCCAATATGTTGAATCCTGATTTTAAACATAATTTTTCTATAGATTCAAAATTTGAGTTTGGGGGTGGTAATAGCCATAGAAATTTTCCCGATTTTGAATCTAGTTTTATTGTTTCTTTTTTATGTTTGTCAATTATTATGGTGTTTATTATTTCTTTTTCTACATCATAACTGTATTTTATTTTTTCATTGCCAGCATCTCTTATTTTTTTGTTTTTTATATAAAATTTTTCAAGAAGTTCATTTAAATTTACCTCAAAGCTACCACCTTTGAAACTATATAATTTTGAGGGACGCCCAAGACCTTTTTTTTCTTTATAAACTACGAATTTATATTTTTCAAGTGTTTCTAAGTAATTTTGTACAGTGGCAGTATGTATTTTTAATTTTTTGGCTATTTTTGATGGATTTGATTCTGGATTTTCATTTAAATATTCTATTACTTTAAAAAAATGTTCATTTGTAAGCACTTTTATTAAATCATACATAAATTCATTCTCCTTATAATTTCAATTCAATTGAAATTATATATTAGATGATAAAAAAAGTCAAATGGTATATTTTAATGATATAATCTTTGTATATATATATTTTTTAATTTTCGGGAGATGTTTTTATGGCAAAAAGAAATAAAGAAGAGACTAAGAGGATACTTTTAGAATCTGCAGTGGATCTTTTTTCAGAAAAATGGTATGAAACTGTATCTGCAGCAGAGATTTGTAGACGTTCAAATTTATCCAATGGTATTTTTTATAGGTATTATAAAAATAAGCAGGATATTTTTGAAAAATGTCTTGATTTGTATGTAAACACTGCATCAAAAGCTTTTTTAGGTATAGAGGGTGATACTGTTGAAAGGCGAATTGAAAGTTTTATAGATATTTCTTATAAACTTAATTGTGAACATAAGGATATTATAACTGTATTTAGAGAAGGTCAGTTTAGATTTAAAAATTATGAAGAGCGTATAAGAACTATTTATAAATCTGCTATTTGTAAGGTTTTTGAGCGAAATATAAAAGAAAATGAATATATTTATTTTATTTCTGGAATAAGGTATTTGATAATAAGATCTATATATGAGAATATAAATTTTGATAGAGATATGCTTAAAGAAGTTATTTATAATGGTTTTTTTGATGGATCTTATATTAATCTTGTAGAAGTATTAAAGAAAAATTTTATTATACATCCATTGAACTTTAAAGATAATACGAGAGATAAACTTTTGAAATCTGGTATAGAACTTATAGGAGATAAAGGCTTTTTTAATGTAGATATTGCTGATATAGTAAAAAGGGCAGGTTACTCTGTTGGAACTTTTTATATAAATTTTATGAGTAAAGAGGAATTTTTAGAGGAACTTGTAAATATTATAGGCATAGATTTAAGAAATTTTTTATCTTCAAATATTGTTGAAGAACTTTCAGATTCTGAAAAATCTTTGAGAGCTTTATTTTTATATTTAAATTATTTTAATAATAATAAAGAATTTTATCAAATAATAAGAGAAGCTGAATTTGTTGTCAGTGATGTTGTTACTAAGTATTATGATAGTTTTGAGGATCTTTATAGTAGAAATCTTAAAGCATATAAAATTTTGAATAGGAAACAAGCTTCAAGTATGTTAGTAGGATTATCTCATTATTCTGGTATAGAGTATTTATTTTTAGATAAAATCGATGATTTACAAAATTTTATAAAGGATATAAGTTTTTTTATAAATAATGGAATAAAAAAATAAAGGGCTTTTATGCCCTTTATATTTTTATGTCTATATCTTTTTCTATTGAATTTAAATAATCATCATTTTTAATTATTTTTTCTGTTTTGTTTATATCTATGTATAGTATTCTGTCTTTTTCCATGAAAGGAATTTCAGATCTTATTTTTTCATAGGCTTTTTTAGTACCAATTCCAAGTTTTTTATAACTGTTTTTTATATCTATTGCTTGAGCTGAACATAGAGTCTCAATTGCTATTACTTTGTATGCATTTTCTATTATTTCCACAGCTTTTCTTGCGGCTATTGTTCCCATACTAACATGATCTTCTTGATTTGCAGAGGATGGTATAGAATCTACACTTGCTGGATGTGATAATACTTTATTTTCTGAAACCAATGAAGCAGCAGAATATTGAGCTATCATAAATCCAGAATTTAATCCTCCTTTTGGTGATAGAAATCCTGGCATATCACTCAATTGAGGATTTACAAGTCTTTCTATTCTTCTCTCAGAAACATTCGCTATTTCTGAACATGCAATTGCAAGAAAGTCCATTGCGAGGGCTATTGGTTGACCATGAAAATTACCCCCTGATATTACTTTTTCTTCATCGGGAAATATTAAAGGGTTATCTGTAACAGCATTTATTTCTCTTTCTACTATTTCTTTAACATAGTTTATAGAGTCTTTTGATGCTCCATGAATTTGAGGTATACATCTCAAGGTGTAGGCATCTTGAACTCTAATTTCAGCTTGTCTTGTGGTATTTTTACTGTTTTTTAATATATTGAGTATGTTTTTTGCAGTTTGTATTTGTCCTTTTTGATTTCTTATTTTATGTACATCATTATCAAACGCATCTGTTATTCCATTTAATGCTTCGATTGTCATAGATGCCGATATATCAGAGAGTTTTAATAGTTTTATAGCATCGTATATTGCATGAGTTCCTATCGATGTCATAACTTGAGTTCCGTTTATTAGAGCAAGTCCTTCTTTTTCTCTCAATTCTATAGGTTGTATATTAGCTAATTTTAATGCTTCTTCAGATTTCATAAGTTTATTATCATAATAAGCTTCTCCCATTCCCATTATTACCAATGCAACATGAGAAAGAGGTGCGAGATCTCCACTTGCACCAAGTGAGCCTTTTTCGGGTACAAAAGGAGTTATATTTTTATTTAAAAGTTCTATTAACTTTTGTACTGTTTCCACTCTTATTCCAGAATTACCTATTGCGAGAGCATTTACTCTCAATAAAATAATACCCCTTACTATTTCTTTTGATAAAGGATTTCCAACTCCACAAGAATGTGACATTATTAAATTTTTTTGAAGTAAATTTAATTCATCATTGGATATTTTAACATTACAAAATTTTCCAAAACCAGTATTTATACCATATACTGGATCACCTTTTTCAACTATTTTTTCAACATATGATCTCGCTTTTTGCATTTTATTTATTGCGGTGTTTGAGAGTTCAACTTTGGCATTCATCCTTGTAACTTTTATAAAATCTTCTATATTTAATTTTCCGCCTTCGATTATTACAGTATCCATAAAATTCCCCCTTATATTATATATGAAATTATTTTCAATAAAATTATATTATATTTTTCTATTTTATTGAAGTGGGAGAGTTTTCGTTAACATGTTTTAAAAGTTATTTTTTAAGCAAAAATTCCAAAATTCTTGAATATTTTCAGATATGTATTTATTTTTATGATAAATTATGTTGAATTTTCTGTTTAAATTTATATTTTTTATATTTATTTTAAATAATGATTTTTCTGATAATTCTTTCATTACAGCTTTTTCTGATATTACGGATATTCCAATGTCAGAAATAACAGCATTTTTAATGGCTTCGGAATTATTACATTCCCAAACGATATTCAAAGGAAGATTTTTTTCCTTCATTTTTATTTCGAATAATTCTCTTGTTCCACTTCCAACTTCTCTAAGTATTAACGGTTGTTTTGATAATATTTCAATATTTATATCTTTTTCTTTTTTTAATGGATTGTTTTTTCCACAAATTGCTATTAGTTTATCCTCCATAAAAGGTTTGTATATTATATCTTGATTGTGTATTGGGCCTTCTGTTAAACCAAAATCTAAATCATTTTTTAAAATTAATTTTTCTATTATAGAAGTATTGGCTATTTTAGATTTTATTGAGGTTTTCGGATGTTTTTGTATAAATTTTTTTGAAATATTACTTAGAATACATGTGCCAATGGTAACTGAAGCTCCAATTTTAAGAAGGTTTTTTTCTTTTTCTTTTTTTATAGTTTCTTCCATTTCATCAAACATAGATATTATATGTCTTGCATAACTTAGTAATTTTTTTCCATTTGATGTTATATATAATTTCTTTGAAAGTCTTTCAAATATTTTAATTTCATAGTATTTTTCTAATTCTATTATGGCTTGACTTATCGATGGTTGAGTTATAAATAGTTTTTTTGCCGCATTAGTCATGCTTCCTTCATCTACAACTGTTATTAATATTTTTAAATGTCTTAATGTCATGATTTTCTCCTTTATATAAGTAATTACCTATTACTTATATAATATTATAGTATTTTACAAATATAAAATCAAATGTTATACTAAAATTGAAAAAAATAAATGGAGGTACTTTATGAGTAGATTATATAAGTTTTTGCCTGGATTAATTATTTGTTTTTTTACCGCTATTTTTTCTTTTTATCTTGGAGAGAAAATACCTTTAGTTGGAGGGGCTATTTTTGCTTTGATGTTTGGAATACTTTTAAATTTAATTTTTCATTTTGATGATAAATATCTAAAGGGAATTAGTTTTACATCTAAAAAAGTACTCAAATTTTCTATAGTTCTTCTTGGTTTTGGATTAAATATAAAACAAGTTTTGGAAGTTGGAAAGATTTCATTAATTGTTATGATATTTACTTTAAGTGCAGCTTTTGGATTTGGATGGCTTTTTGGTAAATTATTTGATATGAATTGGAAATTATCTTCTTTAATTTCAGCAGGTACGGGAGTTTGTGGTGGTTCGGCAATTGCAGCACTTTCTCCAGTTATTGAGGCAGAAGATAGTGACGTTACTTATGCTATGTCAGCTACTTTTATATTTGATATTGTAATGATTCTTTTGTTTCCTATAATGGGTAAAATGCTTTCTATGTCTGATTTGTCTTATGGTTTGTGGGCTGGAACTGCAGTTAATGATACTTCTTCTGTAGTCGCTGCAGGATATGCTTTTTCTGATAAGGCGGGGGAGTTTGCAACTATAGTTAAACTTACAAGAACTCTTTCAATTATTCCTATAACTATAATTTTTTCTTATATTAATCAAAAGAAAAAAAGTCAGGAAAGTAGATCAAGTTCTTTTAATATAAAGAAAATATTCCCTTATTTTATCATTTTTTTTATTTTAGCTGCTATTTTTAACAGTATAGGATTTGTTTCAACTGATTTATCTGTAAATTTAGTTAAAGTTAGTAAGTTCTTAATGATAATGGCTTTAAGTGCTATAGGGCTTAAAACTAATTTTAGGGATATTAAAAAATCAGGATTTAAACCGATGATTCATGGGTTCATAGTTTCTATTGCTGTTGTTATTGTTTCATTGGGAGTTCAGTTTTTTATTGGTCAGATTTAATTTTTATTATTTGACTTTTTGTATGCTGTAATAGTATAATATTACAGAAAAGATATTACAAAAAGGAAGTGATTTTATGTATAAAAAATATTTTTTGATGATTTTTATAGGATTATTCATTTATTCTTTTTCAAATGAATATAATTTTATTATTAAAGTTATGAATAGCGATTTTGGAAGTATTAAAATAAATCAAATCAATAATGAATTTGAAACTGTCACTGAAATTTATTCACAAAAAGCCAAAATTTCGGCTAAGACAACTTATGAAGATGATTTTTATAAATCATATTCTTTTAATATGAAAGTAAATGAAAAAACTGTTGCAGATTATGTTTCTAATTATGATGGAAAGAAAGTTATTCATTCAGTTAATTCTATTGAGTTACCAGTTATAAATGAGAGTAATCTTTTTATTGTAGATAATAATTTTATAATAGACCATTTTTGGTATTTTTTAAAAAAACATGAAGGTAAAGGTAAAGCTAAAATTTTTATTCCCTTTTTGTCTATGAATAATCAAACCTTTAAAAATTCTATAGTTGATGCGGATTATGATATAAAAGATGATAAAATGATTTTTACATATTCAGGTTTAAGAACTGAAGTATTTTTTGATAAAAATTTTATAACTAAAATTTCTATACCTTCTCAAGGTATAGAAATAGAAAGAAATGATTTTAAAGAAAAAATAGAGAATAACATTATTTCTGAAGAAGTTTCATTTGAATCTAAAGGTTTGATATTGAATGGAACACTTTCATATCCAGCTTTACTTTCTAATAAGATGCCACTTATAATATTAGTACATGGTTCAGGCGTTTTAGATAGAGATGAAAGATTTACATCTGCTGGTATAGAAATAGCTCCTTTTTATGATTTAGCAGAAGAATTGAATAAAAAGGGATTTGCTGTTTTTAGATATGATAAAAGAAATTTTGTTTTGAATAAATTAGGTGAAGATTATTTGGAAGTTAGTATTTATGATTTTATTGATGATGCTATTAATGCTTATAATAAAATGCTAGAATTTGATTTTATAGCTAAAGATAGAATAATTTTTGCTGGTCATTCTCAAGGTGCAACTCTTATACCATATATTTTAAAGAAAGCTGGATATGCAGGTATAAGTCTTTCGCCAGCAGTTATTGGCTTTGTCGATCTTATGGTTTATCAAATTGAATATCAGCAGGATATAATTAATGAATTGAATACTGATGGTAGTCTTGATAATTTAGTAGATATGTTGAATGAATATCTGCCACATGTTAAAGAAATTAAATCTAAATTTGAAAGTAATGAATTAAAAAATGAAGAAGTTTATATGGGATTTAAAGGAAGTTTTATAAAAGAATCGGATTATTTGTTTGAAAATGTAGTAGAAGAATTTGTTGATATTAATAAAAATATTCTTATAATAAGCGGTAAAGAAGATTTAAAAACTCCTTCCATACTTTTACAAGAAAAAGAAGATGAAATTTTAAAGAATGATAAAATTTCAATAAAATATATAGAAGGTATGTCACATGAGATGTATAATCAATATATTGTATTTGAACCTTTAGTGTCTGAAAGTATTTTTAAATGGTATGAAAATTTGAAATAATCAAAAAAGGGATTTTAAAATCCCTTTTTTATTTTAAAAAATTTAATATCAAATTTGATATATAATCTGATTTTTCTATCATCGGATTATGTCCCGTATCTAAATATACAAGAGTTGAATTCTTTATTTGTTCATTAAATTTTTTTGCATATTCTATATTCAAGGTTTTGTCATAATTTCCCCATAATATTAATGTTGGAATATTTATTTCAGATATTTTATCTTTATTTAAAGAGCTATCATCATCTAGATCTATTTTTTGAAGAGTTTTTGAAGGAATATTGAAGGTGAGTGTATAATTTTTTAAAAAAGTAGAATCTTCATATTTAGATTTATCATGAAGATTATTTTTATATATCGATTGTTGTAAAAAATAACTTTGAAATCCAAATTTTAAAAATATTCTTGAGAAAAATTGGCTATCTGATATCCAATTTGGAATAAATTTTGTTTTAGTATATCCTTGACTATTTATTAGGATCAGTTTTTTAATCTTTTTAGTATCTTCGAAATAAGTATTTATAGCTATTTCACCACCCATTGAATGGCCTACTAAGTAAAAAGTTTCAATGTTTAATTCTTTGGTGAATTTATTTATCAATTTTCCCATAGATTTTTTTGAGTAGTTTAAATCCGTGCTTTTAGTTGAGAAACCAAATCCAGGTAAATCTATTGATATTACTCTATATTTCTCAGAAAGTTTTTTTGAAATATCTTCAAAATCTTTAGCTGAGCTCATAAAATCATGTAAAAAAATTATAGTTTCTCCAGCACCTTCTTCATAGTATGCAATTTTTTTATTATCTACATTTATTGTTTTATAATTTTTTTCTAAATATGATAAACCTCTTTTGGCTTCGAGATAACTGAACATATAATTCAAAGAAGCAAAAATAAATATTATAAATATAAAAATAAAGAAGATTTTTAAAATTTTTTTCATAATACCCCCATAACATTTTATTAATCTTTTAAAGAAATTTTAATATAAAATACAAAAAAAGTCAACTAATTTGAATTATATTAATTCTTTTTTTAATTAATATTTTATATTGATGTTATATAGTATAGGTGAGAGGATTATATTTTATAAAGATAAGAGGTGATATTTATGATAGAACCAAATAATTTAATAAAAGAGAAGTCACCTTATTTGTTGCAACACGCTTTTAATCCAATAAATTGGTATCCATGGTGTGATGAGGCATTCGAAAGAGCTTTGAAAGAAGATAAACCTATTTTTTTAAGTATAGGTTATTCTACTTGTCATTGGTGTCATTTTATGGCAAAAGAGTCTTTTGAAGATGAAGATATAGCAAAAATTCTCAATAAATATTATATTTCTATAAAAGTTGACAGAGAAGAGAGACCTGATATAGATAGTTATTATATGAAAATTTCTCAAATAATGACTGGTAATTCTGGTTGGCCTTTAAATATTATAATGACACCTGATAAAAGACCTTTTTATTCAGGTACATATTTTCCAAAATATACTAATTTTAATATGCCTGGATTGATAGATCTTTTACCGAATATATATTATATATATAAAGATAGCAAAGAAGATATTTTTAACACTATAGAAAATCTTGAAGAAAAGGTAAAAAACAGTTATCATCTTAAAAAAGGAAAATTAGATTCAAATTTAATAGATAAATCTTATAAATATCTTTATGATAATTTTGATGAGGTATATGGAGGTTTTTCGAATGAACCTAAATTTCCTGTTCCTCATTATATGTTGTTTTTAATGAGTTATTATGAAAAAAATTATAATGAAAACGCTTTGTATATGGTAGAAAAGACTGTTGAAAGTATGTATAGAGGAGGAATTTTTGATCATATTGAAGGTGGATTTTCAAGATATTCTACGGATTATAAATGGTTTATTCCTCATTTTGAAAAAACTTTAATAGATAATTCATTATTAATATTGACTTTGGCAGAACTTTATTCTAAAACTAATGATGATTTATATAAAAATATTGCATACAAAACTTTAAAGTATATAAATAATAATTTAAAAGATGAAAATGGAGCTTTTTATTGTGCACAAGATTCTGATTCGGAAGGTGAAGAGGGAAAATATTATTTATGGGATTATTTGGAACTAAAAACTATTTTTGAACCAGAAGAATTTGAAAGGTTTAAAGAAATATTTGATGTTTCAAAGGATGGTAATTTTCAAGGAAAAAATATTTTAAACATTTCAAAATCTTTAAAGAGTATTCCAGATGAAGATCTCGTATTTAAACTTTTTTATTATAAATCGGAGAATAGAAAAAAACCAGATATTGATGATAAAATAATAACATCTTGGAACGGTATTGCTATTGCTTCTTTAGCAAAAGCTGGCAGGCTTTTTAATGATATTGAATTAACAAAAATGGCTGAAAAATCTAATAATTTTATTTATAAAAAATTATTTTTTGATAATAAATTATTTCGAAGATATAGAGAAGAAGATATTTTGACTAAATCTCATATAAGTGATTATTCAAATATGATTTGGGGATTGTTAGAACTTTATCAATCTACTTTTAAAACCAGATATTTAAAGAGTGCGATAAACCTTCTTGAAAAAAGTATTGAAATTTTTTATGATAAAAATATAAATATTTTTTTAGATTCTGAGATAGATAATAATGAACTTCCAGAAAATACATTTAATATTTATGATGATTCTATGCCGAGTTCTAATTCTGTAATGCTTATGAATTTAATAAGAGTTTATAAAATAACTGGAACACTCAAATATAAGAATATATTTGATTCTATGATTGATAATTTGGCTTGGAATTTTGAAGAAAATTATCCAGCTATGATACATTCTTTAAATGCTTTATTTTTTAGTCTTTCTGATACTAAAGAAATAATAATTACAGCAAAAAATTATGATCAAGCAAGAATTTTTATAGATTATATAAATAGAAATTTAAAAAATTATGATACCATAATATTAAAGACAGAAAAAAATGAAATAGATCAAATTTCTGAATATTCAGCACTTTATCCTGTGGAAGACAAACCTGTAATATATATATGCTCTAATCAAACTTGTAGTAAACCAATAAAAAATTTAAAGGAATTAAGAAATTTTTATAATTAATAATATTTGAGATCAACTAAATGAATCCAATTTTATAATTGGATTCATTTTTTTATTTATCAATCATTTAATTAATTTATGTAGAAATAAAAGATTTAATTCATTAAATATGAATAATTCAATTTAATTATTTGTAATTAATGAATAATTGAATTTTGATTTATAAATAAATACTGTTAAAATTCGCTGATTATTTTGTAGAAAAAAAGTTGCATTATTGTTGCATAGGAGTGATTTTTTTGAAAACAACTTTAAGAGATATTGCTGAATATTCTGGATTTAACGTTTCTACAGTTTCAAGAGCATTGAATGATGATAAAAGAATAAGTGATGATACAAAAGAAAAAATATTAAATGTTGCAAAAAAATTGCATTATTTTGGTGAAAAGAATAAAATTATTCTTTTTCTGATTGCCAATCCAATTTCGTCTGTTAGAAATGATGACTTTTTTTCTAAGGTTCTTGAAGGAATACTCAGTTGCACAAAAAATTTTGGCTATCATTGTGTTGTCAGAACTATTGAGAAAAATGATAATTCCCTTGGAAAAATTTTCATTGAAAATATTTCTGGAATAATAATTGGAGGAATTCCAATGCCTAAAAATATAATAAACTTAATAGCAACTTCTGAGATTCCTGTTGTTCAAATTGGTCATTATAAGGGCTTAGAACATATACCTTCAGTTAGTAATGATAATTTTAGAGGTGGATATATAGCGGCTAAAAAAATAGTGGAAAGAAATTATAAAAAAATTTTAGTTTTTTCAGGTCCTTTGAATGTTGAAACTTTTAAAGAAAGATTTTCAGGAGTAAAAAAATATTTAGAAGAAATTGATAGAATTAAAGATTTAGAAATCATTGAATGTCAATCATTTGATTGGAATGATGGATATGAAGAGGCTAAGAAAATAGTATCATCGATAAATCAAAAAACTGCTATTTTTTGTCTTACTGATTGGCTTGCTAAAGGGGTTATTAAAGCTTTAAAAGAAGAAAATTTTGAGATTCCTCAGGATATAGGATTGATGGGTTTTGGAAACTTACCTTTTTCAGAACATATAGATCCTTCACTTACTACAGTAACTTTAAATCCTTATTTGCTTGGAGTTTTTTCAATAACTGTTGTTAATGAAATAATTAACAAATCTAATAATGTTAATACAGAGAAGATACTTGTAGAGCCTGGAATAATAGAAAGAAAATCTATATAATACACTTTTATTTAGGAGGGAACAACATGTTACAGGGAATACTTATACTTATAGTATTTGTTTTATGTGCTGCTGGTATGATGTCAAGAAAAGTTCCAGCAATTATATCTTTGCCTATTATGGCTATATTAATAGCTGTAATATCTGGAATGTCTTTTGAAAATATTTTATCAGGGGTTATTGGAAATGGTGCTGTTAGACTTTCAAGTGCTATGATGGCAGCAATATTTGGGGGTATGTTATCACAAGTTATCAATAGAACAGGAATAGCAAATTCTATAATAAAAAGAGCAGCTGAATTAGCTGGAGATAATCCTTTTATTGTAGCTTTGATAATATCTATAGCAGTAGCTTTTGTGTTTACTTCTTTAAGTGGACTTGGTGCGATTATTATGGTTGGAACTATTGTTCTTCCTATAATGATTTCAGTTGGTATAGATTCTAAAATTTCAGGTTCTTTGTTTTTAATAGCTTTTAAAATAGGTCTTCTTTTTAATATGTATAGTTATGCTTTTTATAGTGATGTTTTGAAAATCTCAGTACAAGATTTGAAAATTTTTCCAATAATTTATGGAATAGCAACTTCTATAGGTTTATTCTTTTTTATTTTATTGAATGTAAAAAAAGGTAAAGCTAAAACAGCTTGGGCTATGCCATCTGCGAATTCAATAAAAAATAAAGACAAAAAAGTTCCTATTTACGCACTTATCACACCTATAATACCTATTTTACTTGTTTTTATATGGAAATTTAATATTATTCCAGCAATATTGATAGGAGCTATTTAT
Source organism: Oceanotoga teriensis (assembly GCF_003148465.1). Taxonomy (NCBI): domain Bacteria; kingdom Thermotogati; phylum Thermotogota; class Thermotogae; order Petrotogales; family Petrotogaceae; genus Oceanotoga; species Oceanotoga teriensis. The sequence continues at coordinate 142,374 of NZ_QGGI01000005.1, read as the reverse complement.
GGAGTTCTTACTACGAAACCTAAAGACATTGTTAATATACTTTCAAGTAGTTTAATAGAGGGAATAAAAGATGTAGCTCCAGCTATAGGTCTTATGATAGGAATAGGAATGGTTCTTTTAGCTGTTATGAGTCCTGAAACTTCTGCAATAATGAAACCTTTAATTTCAGCTATTATTCCATCAAATAAAATTTTATTTGTTTTATTTTTTGCTATATTGTCTCCTTTAGCTTTATATAGAGGTCCTTTAAATATGTGGGGATTGGGAAGTGGTATAGCTGCATTGATGGCTTCCACTGGTAAATTGAGTCCTATGGTCGTTGCAGGTGCACTTTTGGCTTTAAGCGTTGTTCAAGATATTTCAGATCCTACAAATACTCATAATGTTTGGATATCTAATTTTATAGAAGAAGATACAACTATTCTTTTAAAAAAGACTTTTCCATATGTTTTTTCAATAGCTGTTGTTTGTTTAATATATGTAACTATCTTTATTTGGTAAGAATTTGATTTTATTTTTATATAATATGGAGGTATTTTAATGGGTAGAAGATATAGAGTAGGTATAGATGTTGGTGGTACTTTTACTGATGCAGCTTTAATAGATGAATCAACTTATTCTGTTATTAGTACCAAAAAAATACCCACAACTCACTCTGCAAAAGAAGGGGTTGCAAATGGAATAGTAAAAATTATTGAATCTATAATTACAGAAAATAATATATATCCAGAAGAAATTGTTTTTATTGCTCATGGAACAACTCAAGCAACAAATGCCTTATTGGAAGGTGATGTTTCTGATGTTGGAGTTATAGGAATAGGTACAGGAATTGAAGGTGCTAAAACTCAATCAGAAACTAATGTTGGAAGAATTGAACTTGCAAAAGGAAAATTTTTAAATACTCATTATGAATTTATAGATTCTAAATTTTTACATGATGGATCACTTAAAAATGTATTTGAAAAATTTAAACAAAAAAATATTAATACAATAATATCTGCTGAAGCATATAGCGTTGATAATCCTTATAATGAAGATTTTATAATAGAAGAGGCTGAAAAGAATGGTATGACTGGAACTGCAAGCCATGAAATTTCTAAATTATATGGATTAAAGACACGTACAAGAACTGCAGTTATAAATGGAAGTATAATTTCAAGAATGATGGAAACAGCAAATATGACAGAAGATAGTGTAAAAAAATCGGGTATTAAATCACCATTAATGATAATGCGTTGTGATGGTGGAGTTATGACTATAGATGAAGTTAGGAAAAGACCTATTCTAACTATGTTATCAGGACCAGCTGCAGGAGTTGCAGGTGCTTTGATGTATGAGAAGATTTCAGATGGTATTTTCTTTGAAATTGGAGGTACAAGTACAGATATTTCTGTTATAAAAAATGGAAAAGTGATGATTAAATATGCAGAAATTGGAGGACATAAAACATATTTAAATTCATTAGATGTAAGAACAATAGGTATTGCTGGTGGAAGTATGATAAAAATAGAAAATAATAAGATAGTAGATGTAGGCCCGCGTAGTGCCCATATAGCTGAATTAGACTATGAAACTTTTGTTGATGATGGGGAAATAGAAGATCCCGTTGTTAAATATATAAATCCTAAAGAAAGTGATGAAAAAAATTATGCTATTTTAGAAACAAAATCAGGTAAAAAATATTCTTATACTCTTGCAGGAGCAGCTAATCTTATTGGAATGGTACCAGAAGGAGACTATGCAAGGGGGAATATAAAAGAAACTAAAAAAGCTTATGAAGCTCTTGCAAAAGAACTTAATACTTCTGTTGAAGATGTTCTTGAAACTATAATGAATATTGCTTGTTCAAAAGTTTTGAAAGTTGTTAATGAAATGAAAGCTGATTATGATTTAAGTGAATCTATAATAACTCTTGTTGGTGGGGGTGGAAGTGCTTCTGTAATAGTTCCATATTTAGCAAAAAAAACTAATTATAAATATAAAATAGCTAAAAATGCTCCATATATATCAACTATTGGAGTTGCTCTTGCAATGGTTAGAGAAGTTGTAGAAAGGACAGTTGCTAATCCAACTAATGATGATATAAAAAATATAAGAAAAGAAGCAAAAATAGCAGCTATGAATTCTGGGGCGAATGAAAAAACTATAGAAATTATTGTTGAAATTGATAGTAAGAAAAATATAATTAGAGCTATAGCAAGTGGTACTACAGAATTAAGAACTAAAGATCTTTCTAATAAAATACTTAATAAAAGTGAACTTGAAGATATATGCTTAAAATCTGTTAAAGAATGTGAAAAATCTATATGTATTGCTGAAACTGAAAAATATTCTGTATATGAGTTAGAAATAATTGTAAAAAAATTTTTTGGACTTATAAAGAAAAAATATTTTCCCATAAGAGTAATAGATAATGAAGGAGTTATAAGACTTCAAAAAGATTCTGGCTTTGTATATCCTACAAGTAAAAAAACTTTTAAAGAAAATCTTTTAAATGCTATACAAGAAAATACTAAATATGGAGATGCAGGCGAAGAATTACCTTTTGTTTATATACTTGCTGCTCATAGAATAATAGATCTTGCAGGTCTTGCAAATAAAGAACAGATAATATCTATTGCTGAAATTGAATTAGATGAATTTGAAGATGAACAGGAGCTCATTATTTTAATTTCTAAATAAAAAGAGGATTGGAAAGATGAATATAAATGAATTTATTAATATTATTGATGATGAAATAATGTCTTTTGCCGAATTAAAAGAAGATCAAGTTTTTTCAAAGATAGAAAAAAAAGAATTATTAAATTATATTAAAAAACCTATAAATATAGGAAAAGAAGAAGCTTTGATATATAAAGATAAAAATATTGAAGATCTTTGTTATGAGTTTGGAATAAAAATTAATTTTATAAATAAATCTCAAGATAAAGATTTAATAGCTATAAGAGCTGATTATTGTGATTATGATAAAAATATAAATATTTATACTGATTCTATTTATAAGATGGCTTCTTCTTTTAAAAGTTTAAATTTTAATAATATAAATTCTGATGATATTATAAAAATTCATTTAGCACATGAGTTTTTTCATTTCCTCGAATATAATAAAATAGGTTTGGTAAATGAGAAATTACCTAAAGTAATTAATATCAATTTTTTGGGTATAAAAAAATGCTCAACTGTTTTAAAAACAAGAGAAATAGGAGCTCATATATTTTGTAAAAATATGATGAATTTAAAATTTCATCCAAAATGTATAGATTATATTTATCTGATTTCATCTAAACAGTTAAAGATAGAAGAAATTTTAAAATATTTTAATGATTTAAAATATGAATATGAATATTATAAAAGAGAGGATGTTTAAGAAATGAATTATTTAAAATTATTAAATCAAGAAAAAATGACACTTATAACGAGTTTGCCTCAAAATGATATAAACCTTGCTAAAGCTGCTATAGAAGCTGGTTCAGATGCGGTGAAAGTTCATGTTAATGTTTCTCACAGAGCGAGTGGGAATCATTTTGGAACTTTTGAAGAAGAGTATATTGAAAATTTAAAAGATATAGTAGAACTCTGTAAAAAAAATAATATTCCGATTGGTATAGTTCCTGGTGGCGATGATAATATTCCAATGAATGAAATAGAAAAAGTTATAGAATCTGGCTTTGATTTTATATCTCTTTATGATAAACATATGAATCCAATGGTCTTAAAAAATAAAAATATTTATAAGATGGTAGCTTTGACAAATGAATATAAATTGGAATGGATAAAAGCATATGATAATTTACCTATTGATGTTCTTGAATGTTCTATAATGGATCCAGAGACATATGGGACACCTATGACTGTAAGAGAAATTTTGAAATATCAGAGTGTTAGGAACAATACTATAAAGCCAATAGTTATTTCTACACAAAGAAAGATAATGCCAGAACAATTATGGATTCTGAATGAAATGGGAATTAATTCCATTATGATTGGAGCAGTTGTTACTGGAAAAGATGTTGAACAATTTTATAAAAATACAAAAGATTTTAGAAAAGCTATAGATAACCTTTGAATTTGATGGAGGTCAGTATGAATATAAAAGATACTTTAATAACTGATGTAGCAATAGTTGGAGGAGGTCCATCAGGAATAATAGCAGCAAAAACTTTAGCAAAAGCAGGTTATGAAGTTATACTTATAGAAAGATATGGATTTCTTGGAGGGAGTACAACTAATAGTCTTGTTATACCTATGATGACTTTTCATGCTGGGAAAAAACAGATTATAAAAGGTTATGCACAAGATTTAATAGATAGATTAAAAATTAATAAAGGAACTATAGGTCATATTGAAGATCCATTAGGTGTAGGAAGCACGATAACTCCTATAGAAACAGAAGTATATAAATATATTTCTCAAGAATATCTTTTAGAAGATGGTGTGGACATAAAGTATTATACAGAAGCTATAGATATTGAAATAGAAGAAGAAATTATAAAAAATATTATTGTGAAAACGAGATCTGGTTTCTATAAGATAGAGGCAAAGAGATATATAGATGCATCTGGTGATGGTGATATAGTTAGTATGGCTGGAGAAGATTTTTTAATAGGAAGAGAAAAAGATGGAAAATGTCAACCAATGTCTATGATGTTTAAAGTTGGTAATATAGATAGAGAAAAAATAATAAAATATTCTGAAAAAAATCCAGAACAGTTTGTAATATCAAAGAATTTAAAAGGTCTTAGAGACACAGATAGAATAGCTATTTCAGGATATTTTGATTTAGTTAAAATGGCTGATGAAAATAATGATTTGAATATCAATAGAGACAGAGTGCTTTTTTTTGAACTTAATAATAAATCTGAAATTTTAGTTAATATGAGTAGAATTATAAATAAATTATCTGTAAAAGATTTTGAATTAAGTGAGGCTACTATTGAAGGAAGAAGACAAATTTTTAAAATAATGAATTTTTTAAAAAAATATATACCTGGATTTGAAAATTCTAAAATTTTAGAATCAGGAGTTCAAATAGGAGTCAGAGAGTCAAGAAGAATTGATGGGCTTTATACTTTAACAGAAGAAGATATTCTAAATAAAACTATTTTTGAAGATACCATCGCTTTGGGATCTTGGCCTATAGATGTGCATGATCCTGATGGAGCTAATTTAAATATAAAAACATTGAAAATGGGTGAATACTATGGCATTCCATATAGATGTTTAGTGCCTAAAAAAATAAAAAATCTTGTGGTTAGTGGAAGAATTATATCAGTTACTCACGAAGCTTTAGCTTCTGTTAGGGTTACACCTATATGTATGGCTTTGGGTCAAGCTAGTGGTTGTGCTTGTTTGGAATCTTTAAAAGAAGATTTATATTTTAAAGATTTAGATATAAAAAAATTAAGAATGAGATTGATTGAAACAGGGCAGATTCTAGAATGAAAAGCGATGAATTTTTTCATCGCTTTTTCAATTATTTTTTTTTGATTTTAGTATACCTAATAATAGAGCTGTTAATATCATTCCCGCTATTATTGAGATAGAGTAGCCTAATATTCCATCTACTGCCCAAAATACGAATATCCCTCCATGAGGTACAGGCAATGTAACATTAAATAACATCGATAATGCACCTGTCAAAGCAGAACCAGCCATTATAGATGGGATAACTCTTAATGGATCTGCAGCTGCAAATGGAATTGCTCCTTCGGTTATAAAAGATATTCCAAGTACCCAAGCAGCTTTTCCAGCTTCTTTTTCTTCAAAATTATATTTATTTTTGAATAGAACAGTAGATAAAGCTATACCAAGTGGTGGAATCATACCAGCTGCCATTACAGCAGCCATTATAGCTGATGGTTCGGCATTTCCTATTGTACTTATTCCAAAAGCATAAGCTGCTTTGTTTATTGGTCCGCCCATATCAATAGCCATCATTAAACCTATTATTACACCTAGGATTATAGCATTAGTTCCTGTTAAACTTTTTAACCATGTTTCTATACTTTCATTTAACATAGTCATAGGAGTTCCTATTACAAATATCATTATTATTCCTATTAAAAAAGTAGATATTAAAGGAATAATTAATACGGGCATTAAACCTTCAAATCCTTTAGGTAATTTTATGGTTTTTTTCATTAATTTTACTATATATCCAGCTATAAATCCTGCAACTAAAGCTCCTAAAAACCCAGATTTTGTATCCGCTGCAATTAATCCACCAACCATACCTGGAACGAGAGCGGCTCTGTCTCCTATTGAAAAAGCAACATATCCAGCAAGTATAGGGATCATGAGTTTAAAAGCTGCATTGCCAATTGTAGCTAAAGCTTTCGCAAATTCTCCTTCTTGGGTATAACCACCAAATAGAAAAGATAATGCTATTAAAAGACCGCCAGCGACTACAAAAGGTATCATATAAGAAACCCCACTCATTAAATGTTTATATACGCCTTTTTTTTCTTTAGATCTTTGAGATTTTATATCAGATATTTTTTCTGTATAAGATTTTATATCAGAATTTAAAGAATTTTCTATAATTTTTTCGGGATCTTTAATTGCTTGAGCTACTGAAGTTTCAAAAATTTTTTTGCCAATAAATCTTTCTTTAGAAACATTTACATCTACCGCAAGAATAACAGCATCCGCATTTTTTATTTCATTTTCTTTCAATTCATTTTCTACACCAACAGAACCCCTTGTTTCTACTTTTATTTCATATCCGAGTTTTTCAGCAGCTTTTCTTAAAGCTTCTGAAGCCATATAAGTATGAGCTATTCCAGTTGGACATGAAGTTACAGCAACTAACCGTTTACTCATAATTTATTCCCCCTTCTTTAATATATGCCAAAATTTTTTCTTTTTTTATATTTTTGGTCCCTTCAGTTACAACTTTAGCACTTGCACAAGCTCTGGCCATTATCAATGATTCTTCTAAAGATTTATTATTATATATTCCATATATGAATCCTGCCAACAGTGAATCACCAGCACCCACTGTGCTTTTTACATTTAATTTGAAAGGTTCAATTTTCAATTTTAAAGTTTTTGAAATATAATTGAATCCATTTTCGCCATTTGAGAGAAGTATGTTAATATTAGAATTTAACATATTGTTTAAATCATTTTTTGAGTTTTTTTCAATCTCTTCTAACTCTTTTATATTAGGTTTTATAAGATTTGGAGATGCTTTTAATCCATATTCAAGATTTTCACCAGAAGTATCTAATACAACATAAACATTTTTTTCTTTAGCTTTTTTTATTATTTTTGAATATATATCTTTTGGGCAGTTATTTGGAGTACTTCCAGATAATATTAATATATCACCGTTTTGCAAAGTTGAATCTAATTTATCTAAGAGTTGTTTTAACGAATTTAAATTTTTAATTTCACCTTTTGAATTTAATTCGGTTATTTTTTGAGTTTTTTTATCAAATATTTTTATATTTTCTCTAGTATGAACATCTTTGTTTAAAATTATTTCATAGTTATTAATAACTTTTTTTAATTTAGATTCAAACTCTTTTATATTTTTTTCACCGGCAAATATTATAGATATATTAGGTATTCCAAGTGCATCAAATACTTTTGAAACATTTATACCTTTTCCACCAATATCTATATTTTCTTTGTCTATTTTATTTAAATCTCCTTTTTTTAATGATTTAACTTCTATGGTTTTATCAAATGCGGGATTTAAAGTTAAAGTTATTATCATTGAAACACCTCTTTATATTATTATTTTTAAGCCGTCTTCTTCGAGTTCTTTTATGAGTTCAGTTTTTTCATCTGTTATTATCATTTTGAATTTTTGAATTTCTGATATTTTCCATAATGAAATAGTATTTGTTTTTGTTGAATCAGCTATAAGAATAGGAGTTTGAGATATTTCAATCATTTTATTTTTTATTTTTGCTTCTTCAGAAGTTGGGGTATATGCAAAATTCGAGTCGAAAGCATTTGCTCCTATGAATGATTTCGATAAGATCATTTTTTCAGTTATATCATCATCATAATCGGAAAAAACAAAAGCACCAGTTTTTTTTCTTAAATGATTTCCGATAACATATAAATCAATATTATTTTTTAAAGAAAGTTTAGATAATATTTCTATTGAATTTGTAAATACTGTCATCTGAAAATCAATATGTTTTAATATTAATTCTGAGATTTCAAGTGTGGTACTTCCTGAATCGAGAAATATATAATCATTCTTTTTTATTAGAGATAAAGCATTTTTTGCTATTTTCTTTTTTAATTCAATATTTTTTACTTTTTTTTCTTGCATTGTTAATTCACTTATCATTGATTTTTCGATTATAGAAGCTCCACCATGAATTCTATTGATTTTTCCCAATTTTTCAAGATAGGCTAAATCTTTTCTTATAGTTACTTCTGGAGATTTTAATTCTTTAGCTATTTTTTTAGTACTTATTGTTTTATTATCTTTTATTAATTGAAGTATTTTTGAATGTCTTATTTCTTTTAACATTTTTATTCTATTCCTTTCAATATTTTAATTAATTTTTCTTTATCATTTGTTTTTTTTAATTTTTCTCTAAAATCTTCATCCATTAATTTTATAGATAATTTTTGAAGTATTTTTAAATGTACATTATCAGAGTTTTCTGGTACACCAATTGTGAATATCAAATTTACTGGTTTTTCATCTAATGATTTCCACTCTATTTCATTTTCTAATTTAGTAAAAGCAACAAAGGGTTCTTTTACAGATTTTGATTTTCCATGGGGTATCGCTATTCCAAACCCAACACCTGTCGTTGAAATATTTTCTCTTTTTTTTAATGCATTATAAAAATCTTTTGAATTTTCAATTTTTTTATTTTCATAAGCTAATTTAGCCATATTTTTTAGGAAGTCCTTTTTGTTTTTTATATTTGTGTTTATATATATCATTTCTTTTGAAAATATATTCATTTTTCCACCTCTTTTGATTGTTTTTTATCATTATATATCATAATGCATCGTTTTGTAAAATGTTATATCATTTATTTTTATAAAATTATTGATAATTATTATTGAATAAGTCTTTATTTGTTCGAATTTCTTATTTTTAAATAAAAATATATAAAAAAACAGGCCCATAATAGGGCCTGTAAAATAGGGGGGTTATTGAATATCAATCTTTATGTTTTTTGTTTCTTCGTCTTTTTTTGCTAATGTTATTTTTAAAATTCCATTTTCAAATTTTGCATTTATTTTTTCTAAATCAATATTTTCAGGCATTTCAAATGCTCTTGCTACTTTTCCAAAATATCTTTCTTTTATATAATATTTTTTTGAATCATTTTTTTCTTCTTTCTTTTGAGCTGTTATATTTAAAATATTGTTTTCTATATTTATGTTTATTTCATCTCTTTGAAATCCAGGGAGTTCAGCTTCTATAACAGCTTTTTTTTCATTTTCATAAAGATCAATATTCATATAACTATTTTTAGTCATTTTATCCATTCCATTAAACATTTTTGAAAGATCTTCGAAAACTGAATCAAATTCACCAAAATTAGGGTAGTTTCTATATAATCTTATTGCCATAATACAACACCTCCAAAGTATTTTATATTTTTATGTTTTTAATTTATTTTTGTTATTACACTTATATAATATCATCATTATCACTCTTTGTCAAGGAGTGCTAAAAAAGTATGTAAGATATTAAATATAAATTATATAAGTTTTTAAATGCATACTAAATGTTTTTGTTTCTTTTAATTTTATCAATTGTTACTTATATTTGCTATTTCATTATATGAAGACTTTTTCATATTGACATAATTTTTTTATGATGATATAATGAGTTTAAATTTGATTATTTAAGGTGATTTTTTATGATTAAGGATAATAATAAAAATTTAATAAATATATTTTCATTTTACTTTTATTATTGGAGACACACTCGTTCAAGTGCCTCCAAGTTTTGCTATTGTTCAGTAAAATGAGGTTAAAAGGAATTTGAGCGAGTGTCTTTAAGACACTCGCTTTTTTATTTATGTTTATGAATTAAGGGAGGAATTATTATGAGAAGATTTTTAGTTTTAAGTTTTGTTTTGTTCAATTTTATTTTTGTTTTTTCTTTAAAGATAGGTATTTCGCAGATAGTAGATCATCCAGCTTTGAATTCTATATACGAAGGAGTTATAGATGCTTTACATGCAGAAAGTATTCAGGCTGATATTGATTATCAGAATGCACAAGGGATATTTCAGAATGCTTTGGCTATAGCTAAAAAATTTAAAAATGATGCTGATTTTGTTGTTGCAATTTCTACACCATCAGCACAAGCAGCAAAGAATGAAATAGAT